>JBDHHM010000064.1:0-17307 GCA_039589355.1 Gemmatimonadota bacterium
AGGGTGGAACTCCGGGCACCCTGAGGCGTAATAGGGTCGATCCACCGATTCTCAGCCAGGTAGTGTAGAGATCGGCCTCGGGGCGCGCGATCAATGGAATGTGAAGAGTTTCTAACGGACTACTCCGATTTCCTCGACCGCCGGTTTGAGGAACACTCAATAGTCTCCTACTGCGGTCACCTGCTGGGGTGCTCGGATTGTGGCGACTACGACCGGGTGATGCGGCGTGGTCTCGAGCTGGTCAGACGGCTCGAGCCGGCGGAGCCACGGCCGGGTCTCATGCCGCGGGTGAGTGAACAGGTCCTCGGCTCGGGCCCTGGCCCAAGCCGGGGTGTGGAGCGCGGCAGGGCCGTCCTGGTTGCCGGGGTGGCTGCGCTGGCGTTCTTCGTGGCGGGGTCGTTGGCGATGTTGAGTTCCGGGGGGACGCCGGAGCTTCCGCCGCTCGTCGTGGAACCGGCGGCGGCCGATGAGCTCCCGTCGCTCTGGGGTCCGGCGCCCAAGTTTACCCCGGCGGTGAATCTCCTTCGGGTCCCCGATCTGAGGGATGACCGCCTCCTCATGAAGCCGCCGCAACGGCTCTCGGTGTTCCGCGCGCCGCTCAGGGCGTCGCGCCGGACGCTGCTTGAAGGGGTGGAGGCGGCGCCGGAGTAGACTCTGCAGTGCCGAAGCCGAGTTGACACCTTTCGATTCTCCGTCCAATACTGTGATATGGGAGAGCTGACATACGACCAGCTCAGCGACAGGATAGAGAAAGGCAAGCTGGGCGGAAGCTACTTTCTCAAGACAGAGGACCCATTCCTTCGCGATGAAGCGATAGCTCTCCTAACGGAGGCCCACCTGGCGGGTGGTTCCGCCGATTTCGATCTCGACCAAGCGAGCGGAGACGACCTGGACGCTGCGGGTCTGGCGGCGATGCTTGGGACCCCTCCCATGCTCTCGCCGTACCGGGTCGTCGTTATACGTGGGGCTCAGGGGCTGGCACCCAAGGCGCGGTCTGTGGTTGAGGAGGCCGTGCGCCGGGACGTTTCGAACCGGGTGCTGATCCTGGCCGCGCAGGTCCCGCGTGGTTCAAAGGCGAAGTTCTACGATCTTCTTCGCCAGCACTGTATGACGACCGCGCTTCGCGCTCCGGGCACTTCAGAGTTGCCCGGCTGGCTGGCGAGGCGGGCGAAGTCGGTTCACGGCGTGGAGCTGGAGATGCCGGCGGCGCAGTTGCTCGCCGCGGGCATTGGAGCCCGCTTGGGGGTCCTGGCGCAGGAACTGGAAAAGCTCGTCAGCTACGTCGAGCCGGCGAAGAAGATCGGGCTGGCCGAGGTGCGGGCTGCGGTCGGCGCGCTACCCCAGGTCGATCGCTGGAGCTGGATCGACAAGGTGGCGGAGCGGCGCATCGGTTCGGCGGTGGCGGAACTGTCGGCGCTACTCGACTCGGGTGAGAGCGCTGTCGGGCTTATCGGCTGGCTATCCGAGTCGTTGATCCGGGTCGGCCTGGCGCGTGCGGGTGAGGGTGCGCTGGTGAAGGTGCTCAAGCGGGACGGCAGTTACGGCAACCTCGCCTGGAAGATCCGCACGTACGTGCGGCAGGCGCGCAATTGGAGCGAAGCGCAGATAGCTGCGGCCCTTGCCGAGCTCCTACGCGCCGATCGGTTGATCAAGGCGGGTGGTCTCTCCGAGCGTGCAGCGCTGGAGGAAGCGCTTCTGAGGATGGGGGCCGGGGACGGCTCCGGGGCAGAACAGGTCGCCGGCGCAGGAGGTAAAGGTGGAGGTTCGCGGGGGCACTAAACTGAGGACTGTGCGCCTGGCGCTGATGTGCGCGGCGCTCACGGGGTTCTGCATCGCGGTGCCGGTCGGCTCGGCGATGTCGCAGGAAGAGTCACTCCTGGATCAGGCCGAGCGCCTGGCGGATCGCGGCGAAGTCCGAGAGGCGCGCCAGGCGCTGGTCCGCTGGGAGAGCGACTTCGGAGGATCGGCGCCCCTGGACCAGCGGGCCCGGGCCTGGTTTCTGGCGGGCCGGCTGGCAGAAGGTGGCGACGAGGCCGAGCTCAGTTACCTACGGGTGATCATCGAGGGGTCGACGACCCCCTACGCGGATGACGCTCTCTTACGGTTGGCCCAGTACAAGCACGCCGAGGCCGAATACGCCAAGGTCGTCGAGTACCTGGGGCGGCTGCGACGCGACTATCCGACGAGCGAGCACGGGCCCGAGGCGTTGCTCTGGATCAGCCGGGCGGCGCGTGAGCTGGGCGATACGCACCGCGCCTGCGCGGCTGCCGAGCAGGGGATTGCAGAGCTGGCGCCAGGCGACACGCTGCTGGACCGCTCCTTCCGTGAGGAGCAGTCGGCATGCGGTGCGGCTGCAGGTCGCCGCGTTAAGGGACGAGGCGGCAGCACAGAACCTGGCCCGCGAGCTACTCATTGCCGGCTACGACGCCTGGGTGCTCGCCGCCAACGCGGATGACCCCATCTACCGGGTGCGCGTCGGACGCGGGCTTCTCGAGGCGGAGGCTCAGTCGCTGATCGAGCGGCTGGTCGAGGAGGGGCACTCGCCGTTCCTGGTCTCCGAAGCGTCGCTATCCCGATGCGATCCTCTTCTTTCAGGTCGGCGACTTCTACGAGATGTTCTTCGAGGATGCCGAGGAAGCGTCTCGGCTTCTCAACCTGACCCTCACATCAAGGAACAGCGGTGAGGCGGCAAGGGTCCCGCTCGCCGGTGTGCCCATCAAAGCCGCCCAGGAGTACGTGCAGCGGCTCATCCGGCTGGGACGCCGCGTGGCGATATGCCAGCAGGTCGAGGACGCCTCTCAGGCGCGCGGCGTGGTCCGCCGCGAGGTCGTCGAGACGGTTACCCCTGGCGCCGTCTTCTCCGAGTCGCTGCTCGAGGCCGGCCAGAATAACTTCCTCGCCGCCGTCGCCGGAGCGCCCGGGGCAGAAACCGTGGGGCTGGCTTGGGCGGATATCTCGACGGGCGAGTTCTTCTGCGCCGGCGTCCCTCGCTCGGAGCTCGCGTCCGAGCTCGACCGGATAGACGCCCGCGAGATCCTGTTCCCGAGCTCCTGGGAGCCGGATCGTGGTGCGGATATGAAAGACGCGCCGGAGAGGCCGGTGACTTATCGGGAGGATTGGAGCTTCGATCTGGAGATCGCCGGCGAGAAGATCTGCCGGCACTTCGGGATTACCAGCCTCGCCAGCCTCGGCTTGAGCGAGCCGGGGGACGAGCCCGCCGTCCAGGCGGCCGGTGCCTTACTCGGCTACCTGCTCGAGGTTCAGCCCGGCGGCGGCAGCCAGCTGCGGCCCCCCAGAGCCGAGCGTGGTGGCACGGCGCTGCACATGGACGAGATGACGCGGCGCAATATGGAGGTGGTCCGCCCGCTCCGCCCCGAGCTCGGTGGGACGACCCTGTTCGACGTGATCGACGGGACGCTCACTCCGATGGGGACTCGTCTCATGCGTTCCTGGCTGCTGCGACCGCTGGTCGATCCGCAGGGTATCCACCGTCGCCTCGACGCGGTCGAGGAACTGAGCGAGGACGGGTCGCGACGTAGGGGTGTGCGCGAGTCTCTGGGCGCAGTGCGCGACCTGGCCAGATTGGCCGGGAAGGCTGGTGCCCAGCGCGCCGCTCCCCGCGATCTCCTTGCCCTTGCCAACTCCCTGGGTCAGATCCCCGCCGTTCTGGAGGCGCTGGGTGAGCCGCTTAGCCGCGAGTTGGCCGACGCCTGCGACGGGTTCGATCCGGCCGACGACGTTGTCGAGCTGATCGAGCGTGCGATCGATCCCGAGGCACCGGCTAACCTGGCGGATGGCGGCGTGGTGCGGGCCGGTTATTCGGGTGAGTTGGACGAGTTGCGTTCGATTCGCGATGGTGCGGTTAACTGGATCGCGGAGCTGCAGGGGCGCGAGCGCCAGCGCACGGGGATCGGCTCACTCAAGGTCGGATACAACCGCGTTTTCGGCTATTACATAGAAGTTACCAAGCCGAACCTCGGCAAGGTTCCCGACGACTACGAGCGGCGACAGACGCTCACCAACGCCGAGCGCTTCATCACACCGGAGCTCAAGGAATGGGAGTCGAAGGTGTTGGGCGCCGAGGAGCGGATCGGCGATCTGGAGCAGCGGCTGTTCCGCGAAGTGCGGGAATCGGTGGGTGGCGAGGTCGAGCGTCTGCTTGACGGGGCGCGGCGGATCGCGCTCATCGACGTCTACGCGTCGCTGGCCTACACCGCCCAGCGGAACGGCTACACACGACCCCGCATCGATACTGAGTACCGAATCGACATCCGGGCCGGTAGGCATCCGGTCGTCGAGTGCATGATGCCGCGCGAGCAGTTCGTGCCCAACGATATCCGGCTCGACGGGAACGAGCGTGTGATCATCCTGACGGGCCCGAACATGGCGGGTAAGTCCACGATCCTTCGGCAGGTCGGTCTCATCACGCTAATGGCGCAGGTCGGTTCCTTCGTGCCGGCGGATTCGGCGGAGATAGGAGTGGCCGACCGGATATTCACGCGGGTCGGCGCCTCCGACAATCTGGCGCAGGGGCACAGCACCTTCATGGTCGAGATGATCGAGACGGCTGCGATCCTGAACGGCGCGACCGACCGCAGCCTGGTGCTTCTGGATGAGATCGGGCGTGGAACATCCACGTACGACGGTGTCTCGATCGCCTGGTCCGTCACCGAGCACATTCACGAGCGCATCGGCGCCAAGACGGTCTTCGCGACCCACTATCACGAGTTGACCCAGATCGCGGATC
Organism: Gemmatimonadota bacterium; assembly: GCA_039589355.1. GTDB lineage: Bacteria > Gemmatimonadota > Gemmatimonadetes > Palauibacterales > KS3-K002. The sequence goes on from JBDHHM010000064.1 coordinate 4,748, forward strand.
TCCTGCCGGCGGCTGCCGCCTACAACGTGGCCGTCAAGGAGGTGGGAGACGATATCGTCTTCCTGCGACGCCTCGAGCCGGGCGGTGCCGATCGCTCCTACGGTGTGCAGGTGGCGCGGCTCGCCGGACTGCCGGCCGAGGTCATCGAGCGGGCGCGGCAGATTCTGCACGACCTGGAGGGCGTGGAGGTCGGCTCGGGGGCTGGGTTCGCCCGCCGTGGGCGGCTGCCCGGATCGGTGGACCGCTCGCAGCTGTCCCTCTTCCAGGAGCCCGAGAGTCCTGTACTCGAGAGACTGCGGAACGTCGCGCCGGAGGAAATGACGCCGATGGAAGCGCTCGCTCTGCTGGTGGAGCTCAAGCGGCAGGCGGAGGGCCCGTGAGACGGATTCTAGCGGTCGGGCTGGTCGTAGCGACGGTCGCCGTCGGCTTTGCGGTGGCCAGTCAGCTCCTGGGAGTCGGCGGCTTGGTTGACCGCATGCGCGACGGCCAGCGCCTGCCGGCGCTCCAGAGCCGCGAGCTGCCTTTCCGCTATCCGGTACGGTTGTGGCGCGAAGGAGTCGAAGGCGAGGTACTGCTCAGAATACATGTCACGACTCTGGGCACGGTGGATTCTGTGGAGCTCGAGCGGTCGAGCGGTCATGCCGGGCTCGATTCTATCGCGCTGCGTGGGGCCAGGCAGTTGAGGTATGACCCGGCAACCGAGGATGAGCAGCCTGTTGCGGTATGGGCTATGTTGCCAGTTCTCTTCACGCGTAGCGCCGGCACAGGCTCGACGGAAGGCAGGTGAATATGTCGGACGCTGGTCGCCCATCGCACATGCGGCCTTACTCCAGCGTACTCGATGTGATTGGCTGGACACCCCTGATCAGGCTCAATCAGGTCGCCAAAGGCTCGCCTACGCCGGTCTACGGCAAAGCGGAGTTTATGAACCCGGGCGGCTCGGTAAAGGATCGCATTGGCATCGCGATGATCGAAGCCGCTGAGGCGGCCGGCACGCTCAAGCCGGGCGGTGTCATCGTCGAGGCAACATCGGGGAACACGGGAGTGGGACTCGCGGTCGCGGCGTGCGTTAAGGGCTATCGCTGCATCTTCACGATGCCCGACAAGTTCAGCGGCGAGAAGATCCGGCTCATGCGCGCCTTCGGCGCCGAGGTGATCATCACGCCGACAGCGGTGCCGCCGGACCACCCGGACAGCTACCTGACAGTGGCGAGCCGGATCGTCGAGGAAACGCCGAACGCCGTGCTGACCGATCAGTTCTTCAACGAGGCTAACCCGGAGGCGCACTACCGCACGACCGGGCCCGAGATCTGGCAGCAGACGGACGGGCGTGTTACCCACCTGGTCGGCGCGGCGGGAACCGGGGGGACCCTGACAGGTATCGCCCGATATCTGAAGGAGCAGAACCCTGCAGTTAGAGTGATCGCGGGTGATCCCAAGGGTTCGATCTTCGAGCACTTCTCCCGCACCGGAGAAATAGGTCCCCACGCGCCTTACAAGGTCGAGGGCATCGGGAACGACCAGATTCCGGGCACGCTCGACTTCGACCTGGTCGACGAGTTCAGGATCGTCGAAGACCGCGACTCGCTGAACATGGCCCGGCGGATCACCCGCGAGGAGGGCCTGTTCGTCGGCGGCTCGTCGGGCCTCAACGCGTGCGTCGCAATCGAGCTGGCGCACGAGCTCGATGACCCCAACGCCTTGATCGTTTGCCTGCTCCCCGACACCGGCGAACGCTATCTCTCCAAGGTCTACAACGACGAGTGGATGAGTGAGAACCGATTGCTCGACCGGGACACCGCCAGCATCGATTCGGTGCTGCAGGGGAAGCGCGGCGACACACCGGCGCTTATCGCCGTCGAGCCGACCGCGGTAGTCCGCGAGGCACTCGGGCTGATCGAGGACCACAACGTCTCACAATTACCGGTGATCGTGGACGCCGATTGCGTGGGCGCCGTCTCGGAAGCGACGCTCATGGCCCGGCTGGTCGAAGACCCGGACCTGATCGACGCCCCGGTAGAGCGACTGATGGAGGGCCCACTGCCGGTCGTCGATTCCGACGCCGGGTTCGAGACGGTGACCAAGCACCTCGTCTCAGGACAGCCCGCGGTGGTCGTTCGCAGGGGTGGGCAGCCCGCCGGGATCGTCACTCGCTTCGATGTCGTCCACTACCTGATCGGTTACGTCCGCTGAACATCGAGGTGAGTCCGTGAAGATAGCCGTGTTGATGGGAGGTACAAGCGCCGAGCGCAATGTGTCGCTGGCGACGGGCCGCGAGATCGCGAGGGCGCTCCACGCGACGGCACACCAGGTCGTGGCCATCGACGCGGCCGCTGGCACGCCCATCCCTCTGAGCGGATCGGCTTCCGGGATCGGCACCGAGCCGCCCAATCAGGGCGAACTGGTACGCCTCGAGAGCGGTTCGCTCGCGCGCCGCCTCGACGAGGTGCCGGACTTGGCGGATACCGAAGTCGTTTTCGTCGCCCTGCACGGCGGTGCCGGCGAGGATGGCCGCATACAGGCGCTGCTCGACCTCGTCGGTATCCCCTACACGGGCAGTGGGCCGCTGGGGAGCGCCTTGGCGATGGACAAGCTGGTCACCAAGGAGCTCTTCCTCAGCGCGGGCATCCCGACTCCTCCCTGGCTCGTGGCCCCGGTCACTGAGGCGGAGGTGGAGCAGGCGCTCGGCGGCTTTCCGGTGGTGGTAAAGCCGTCACACGAGGGCTCCACCGTCGGTGTCAGCGTCGTCAGGGATCCGGGTGGCTTGGCGGCGGCGATCGAGCGTGCCGGCCGCTTCCAGGGACAGGTGCTCGTCGAGCGCTTCATCCCCGGGTGCGAGCTGGCGGTGGGGGTGCTGGGGGACGAGGCGCTGCCTGTGGTCGAGATACGCCCCAAGCACGAGATCTACGACTACGAGTGTAAGTACACGAAAGGGATGTCGGAGTACGAGGTCCCGGCGCCCATCGGCGACGCCTGTACCAGAGAGGTGCAGGATCTGGCGGTGCGCGCACACCGTGTGCTTCGCCTGTCGGCCTACAGCCGGATCGACTTTCGCCTCGACGAGGACGATGCTCCGTTCTGCTTCGAAGCCAACTCGCTTCCCGGGATGACCGCTACCAGCCTCTTGCCCAAGGCGGCGCGGGCCGTCGGTGTGTCGTTCGAGGAGCTCTGCGACCGGATCGTGCAGCTGGCGTTGGAGAAGGGGCACCCGACTGGAACCCGGCCCGGCGGTCAGGGTTAGGGTAGGTGAGGTGTCCATGAGCGCAGGATGGAGCAAGTGAGCAGGTACGGGTCCATGAGCCCGGGCGGGTTGAGGTTCGCCTATCGGATGACACCGTGGGTCAAGCGCCTCATCGTAGCCAACGCTGTGTTCTGGCTCGTGACCTGGACGGGCCTGATCCCGCTCGAGCTGGCCGTCGAGTATCTCGGTTTCACCGCAGCCGAAGCCTACAAAGAGCCCTGGACGATCATCACCTACATGTTCGTCCACGGCGGCTTCCTTCACGTCTTCCTCAACATGCTGATGCTTTTCTTCTTCGGGCCGCCGCTCGAGGAGCGTTGGGGCGGGAAGGAGTTCTTGAAATACTATGCGATCTGTGGCGTCGCCGGTGCGCTGTTCAGTGTCGGCGCGATGGCTTTCGGCCTGGATATCGGGACCATCCCGATCGTCGGCGCGTCCGGTGCGGTCTACGGTGTCATGTTGGCCTACGCGTTGAACTGGCCGAACAGTCTCGTCTGGATCTACGCCATATTTCCCGTCAAGGTGAAGTACCTAGTCATGATCCTCGGAGCGATGACCTTCTTCTCGGCGTTCGGCAGGGCGGCCGACGGGATCGCCCACTTCGCTCACTTGGGCGGCCTTGTCGTGGGCTTCGTCTACCTGAAAAAGGGCTGGCAGCTGGGAGCGCACCTCGAGACCTGGAAGAAGCGGTTGCGCAGGCGGAAGCTAGGGGTGGTGCAGGGCGGTGGGGGCAAGCCGAGCCGTCCGGGGCCGGCCGACGAGGAGGCCCGTATCCTGGAGATCGTTGACAAGCTGCTCGACAAGATTGCCGCCAGCGGCCTCGAGTCGCTGACTGCCGAGGAGCGCCGTTTCCTGGACGAAGTCTCGCGGCGCCGCCAGGCGCAGAATGAAGTCCGACACTAGGGATTCGGGGGATGGGAATTCGGGATTCGGGGATTCGGATTCCCGGCTCCGGATTCCTGGACCGCCAATCCCCTTCTAACTCCCCGAATCCCCGACTCCCCGAATCCCCGACTCCCGAACTCTCTTGACTCTCCGGTCCGCCGAAAATACGATTCCGGCCCGATCAACAATCCAGCTCACCTAGGGAGGCGGCAGTTGTCAGCCAATAGCTTCACCACCGATGCGATCCGAAACGTTGTGTTCCTCGGCCACGGCGGGACGGGCAAAACCTCGCTGGTCGACGCGATGTGCTTCTCAGCAGGTGCGAGCACCCGCAAGGGCTCGGTCACCGAGGGCACCGCGGTCACCGATTTCACGGCCGAGGAGAAGAATCACGCGATCTCGGTCAACACGGCGGTAGCGCACGCCGTTTGGCAGGACGTCAAGATCAATCTCATCGATACCCCCGGTTACCTCGATTTCGCGGGCGACGCGAAGGCGGGCGTCCGAGTCGCGGACGGCGCCGCGATCCTTGTCGATGCCACGGCCGGAGTCCTGGTCGGGACCGAGAACACCTGGGAGTACTGCGAGGAGCGTGGGATTCCCCGGATTCTCGTCGTCTCGATGATGGACAAGGAGAACGCGAACTTCGACGCCGTGATGGGCGAGCTCCACGAGGAATTCTCCAAGGATGTCGTCCCCCTCGAGATCCCCATCGGGTCCGGGGAGGGATTCAAGGGCGTCGTAGATCTACTCTCCAGCCGCGCCCGCATCTTCGATCCGAAGTCGCAGAAAGGCGAATACAAGGAAGAGGATATCCCGGCCGATCTGCAGGATGCTTGCAGCGCCGCCTATCAGGAGCTGGTCGAGGCGATTGCCGCCACCGACGACGCTCTCATGGAAGAGTACTTCGAGAAGGAGACGATCGAGCCCGTCCGGGCAGCCGAGGCGCTGAAAGCGGCGATGAAGGCCGGTCTGATCTATCCGGTCGTCTGTGTGGCGCCCGAGAGAGGTTACGGAGCCCGCGGCCTGTTGGAGCGCGTCGTCGACATCATGCCGAGCCCGGCGGAAGCAGTGCACGAAACGGCCAGGGACGGTGAGGCCGAAGTGGAGCTGAGCGCCGCCGACGACGGGCCGCTCGCCGTCCTCATCTTCAAGACCACCTCGGAACCCCACGTCGGTGAGCTCTCCTACTTCAGGGTCTTCTCCGGTTCGATCGAGGCCGGCGCTTCGGCGAAGAACACCACGCGGGGTGGCTCCGAGAAGCTCGGCCACCCAGGTGTGCCGCAGGGGAAGGACCGGACCGAGGTGACTCAGATCCACGCCGGCGACATCGGTGTCGTGGCCAAGCTGCGGGACACGCACACGGGTGACACGCTGGCCGCTGAGAACAGGTCGTTCGTACTCGACGGGATCGCTTTCCCCGATGCCGATATCTCCATCGCCGTGAAGCCCGCCAAGCGTGGAGATGAGGACAAGGTCTCCACCGGCCTGCACAAGATCCACGAGGAAGACCCGACTTTCACTGCGGCCTACGACCCCGAGCTCGGTCAGACGATCGCTCGGGGACTCGGCGAAATGCACCTGGAGCTGGCGATCGAACGGCTCAACCGGCGCTTCGGCGTCGAAGTCCAGACGGAACCGCCGCGCATCCCGTACCGCGAGACGTTCACGAAGACGGCCGAGGGGCAGGGGCGCTACAAGAAGCAGACGGGTGGCCGGGGCCAGTATGGCGACTGCTGGGTCCGCTTGAGCCCCTTGCCGGCGGGCAGCGGGTACGAGTTCAAGAACGCCATCGTCGGCGGCGTCATCCCGGGCAAGTTCGTGCCGTCGGTCGACAAGGGTGTGCAGGAGGCCGCACAGAAGGGCGTAATCGCTGGCTATCACGTAGTCGACTTCCGGGCCGAGGTATACGACGGGTCGCACCACTCCGTCGACTCCTCCGACATCGCCTTCAAGGTCGCCGGTTCACTGGCTTTCAAAAACGTGGCGCCCGTGGCCGGCCCGATCCTCCTCGAACCGATCTACGACGTGGAGGTCACCGTCCCCGACGAGTACATGGGCGACGTCATGGGCGACCTCAACCAGCGGCGTGGCAGAATTCTCGGCATGGAGCCGAAGGGCAAGAAACAGGTCGTCAGGGCACAGGTACCGCTCAGCGAAATGCACCGCTACTCGTCGACTCTCCGCTCCATCACTCAGGGGCGCGGAAGCTACAAGATGAACTTCTTCGCCCACGAGCAGGCACCGCCGAACATCGTCGAGAAGGTCAAGGAGGCGGCCACCGCTCGGGAGGAGGAGGAGAAGAAGTAGAAGGTGGTCAGTAGTCGGTAGTCAGTGGTCAGTGGATCGCGGTCGGGCACGTCGGAGCGCGACCGGCTGCGGATCAACCGACCACCGGCCACCGACTACCGACCACCGGTTTGAAACGCCACACCCGCCCGCCTATATTCCTGAAAGGTAAAGTCAAACAACATGGAGGAATACGGGAATGGCCGGCCACAGCAAGTGGTCGCAGATCAAGCGCAAGAAAGCGGCCGAGGATAGCAAGCGCGGCAAGCTTTTCGGCAGATTGATCCGCGAGATCACGGTGGCTGCCCGGGAAGGCGGCGGCGATCCCGATGGCAACCCCTGGCTGCGAACGGCGATAGAGAACGCCAAAGCGGCCAACATGCCCAAGGACAACATCGAGAAGGCGATTCTCCGGGGGACGGGAGAGCTGCCGGGCGCCTCGTTCGAGGAGGTCACCTACGAGGCCTACGGGCCGGGCGGTGTGGCCATCCTCGTGCAGGCCGTGACGGACAACACGAACCGGACGGTGGCCGGGGTTCGCCATGTGCTCGAGCGGTACGGCGGCCGCATGGGCAGCTCCGGGTCGGTTGCCTGGAACTTCGATCGGGTGGGCCAGTTGCTGGTCGACGCGAACCGCTACGACGAGGAGGTCGCGCTGGAAGCGGCGCTCGATGCGGGGGCCGACGATATGGAGCGGGAGAGCGACACGTATGTGGTGAGGACCAACCCCTCCGACTTCCACGCCGTCCAGGAGGCGCTGCGCGGCAGCGGAATCGAGATCGCCGAAGCTCGCCTCGTCATGAATCCCAGGACCACGGTCCGGGTGGAGGGCCGTGACGCCGAGAAACTGATCACTCTGCTGGAAGCGCTCGAGGACCAGGACGACGTACAGCACGTCTACTCGAACCTCGACATCGACGAAGCTCTGCTCGCGGAGCTGGCCGGGGCCGGTCAGTAGCCGGGCCGTCCGATGATCGTATTGGGCGTTGACCCCGGTACCCAGATCACTGGATATGGTGTCGTCGCTCGCGGGGAGGATGATCGCCTCGCGCTGGTCGAGTGCGGCGCCATTCGGCCGACTGCGGATACACCACTGGCCGAGCGATTGCTCGAGATCTTTGAGGGTGTCGCGGAAGTGATCGAGCGAACGCGCCCCGACGTCTTGTGCGTCGAGGGCGTTTTCTATGGGCGCAACGTCAGGACCACGGTGATCCTGGGGCACGCGCGCAGCGCCGTCATGCTGGCGGCGGCCGTTCGCCGCGTGGCGGTCGTCGAGTACGCGCCCGCCGAGGTGAAGAGCGCGGTCGTGGGCACTGGAAAGGCGAAAAAGGAGCAGGTGGCGTTCATGGTGCAGAAGCATCTGTCGCTCGCCGAGGCGCCGACGCCGGCCGATGCCGCCGACGGTGTGGCTCTCGCTCTCTGCCACCTGTTCCGAGACAGTTCCGAGAGTACTTCCGCCCGGGTTCACGGAGGAGTAGGAAGGAAACACGGTGATTAGCCGCGTACGAGGGACCCTGGTCCGCAAGGAGATCGACCGCCTGGAGATCGCCACCCCCGGTGGCGTGACCTACGAGCTGCTGATCCCGGCTTCGTTGTTCGAGACGCTTCCGCGCGTCGGACATGAGGTGGAGCTTCAAGCGACGCTCGTGAGCCGTGAGGACGGCCTCGACCTCTTCGGTTTCCCCGGTGAGCTGGAACGGCTGCTTTTCGCGAGGCTGACATCGGCATCGGGGGTCGGGCCGCGTTTGGCGCTGACCATGCTCGGCGCTATGAGCGCGACGCAGCTAGTCGAAGCGATCAGGGGCAAGGACCTGGGCCGATTACAGACGGTGAACGGCGTGGGTCGGAAGAAGGCGGAACGGATAGCACTGGAGCTGGGCGACAAGCTGGAAGATATCGTACCTGCCGCGGTGGAGGCCGAGCCCGAGAGTGTTCGCGTCGAGCCGGCTGTGTCGGCGCTCATGGCTCTCGGGTACTCGCGGGCCGAAGCGGAAGGAGCGGTGCGCAACGTGCTCAAGGCTCGTGACGGCGAAGAGCACGATGTCGAGAGCCTGGTGAGGGAGGCGCTGGCGGGACTGTCATGACCACAGAGATCACTACGCCGAAGCAGCTGGATGGCGAGGGTGTGAGCGAGGCGGCGCTGCGGCCGCAACGCATGGACGAATTCGTGGGACAGGAGAAGGTCAAGGAGAGCCTGTCCATCTACGTCGAGGCCGCGCTCAAGCGGCGGGAACCGCTCGATCACACGCTCTTTTACGGGCCGCCGGGGCTCGGCAAGACGACACTGGCGCTTCTTATCGCCAAAGAGCTGGGTGTGGACATCAAGACCACATCGGGGCCGGTCCTCGAGAGGCCGGGCGACCTCGTCTCCTCTCTAACCAATCTGAAGGAAGGCGACGTCCTGTTCATCGATGAGATCCATCGCCTGCGCCCCGTTATCGAGGAGTTCCTCTATCCAGGCATGGAGGACTTCCGCATCGAGATCCGCCTGGGCGAAGGACCCAAGGCGCAGACGATTACGATGAAGTTGGAGCGCTTCACACTGATCGGAGCGACGACGCGGTTCGGCCTGCTAACACCGCCTATGCGCGCGCGTTTCGGCGTCGTCGAACGCCTCGGCTACTATCCGACCGGCGACCTGAAGCAGATCGTCTTTCGCTCTGCAGGTATCATCGGGATCTCGATCGATGATGCGGGTGCCGAGGAGATCGCGCGCCGGTCCCGCGGCACGCCGCGGATCGCCAACCGCCTGCTGCGGCGCGTCCGCGACTACGCCGAGGTCAAAGCCGACGGCGCGATCACGTGCCCCGTCGCCGAAGCGGCGCTCGAGATGCTGAACGTGGATGAGTACGGACTCGAGCAGATGGACGCGCGAATGCTGCGGCTGATAATCGAAGACTTCGACGGCGGACCTGTGGGACTCTCCAGCCTGGCCGTCGCCCTCGGCGAAGAGCCCGACACGCTTGAAGAAGTCTACGAGCCTTACCTGATCCAGAACGGTCTGTTACAGCGGACGGCGCGTGGTCGGGTGGCGACGCCGAAGGCGTATCGGCGATTCGGGTATGATGTGCCGCAGGGCCCGAGCGGCGAGCAGGGCCAGCTGTTCGCCGATGGCTGAACACACATCCGTCGACGATGCGGCATCCACGCCGCCGGGTAACGATGTGCCGTTGTCACTGTGCACGCGCGACTTCGAGTATCCGCTCGATGAGCGGCTCATCGCCCAGCGTCCGCTTCCCGACCGGGATGCGAGCCGCCTCCTGCTCGTTCGACGGGGGGAGGGGCGCTTCGTCGACCGTACGTTCAGGGACCTCGCTTCCCTGATCGCTCCCGGCGACGTGCTGGTGCTGAACGACACCCGCGTCTTCCCGGCCCGCCTTGTCGGGCAGAAGCCCAGCGGCGCAGCTGCCGAAATCCTGCTGATCGAGCGACTCGACGTCGCCGGCACCTGCTGGCGCGCCCTGGTTCGGCCAGGCGCGAAGCTAAAGCCGGGCCGGGTCGTGGAGATCGCCCCCGATCTCAAAGTGGTCATCGAGGAGACCGTCGAAGGCGGAGCGCGCCTGGTGCGTCTCGATTCCGAACTTCCACCCGATCAAGCGCTCGCCCGATACGGGCATATCCCGTTACCTCCCTATATCCGGCGCCCGGACGACGAGAGCGACCGGAGCCGTTATCAGACCGTCTACGCGCGCCAGCGCGGTAGCGTGGCGGCGCCGACCGCCGGGCTGCACTTCAGCGACGACCTGATATCGGCGATCGAGGCGCGGGGGGCCGAGATCGCCACGGTCACCCTGCACGTGGGTCCCGGGACCTTTCGGCCGGTGGAAGTCGAGGACCCCGGCCGGCACCACCTGGACGCAGAGTGGTACCGGGTCACGCCGCAGACCGCCGAGATGATCAATCGGGGGCGTGCACGGGGAGGCGCCATCTGGGCCGTGGGGACGACCACCGTGCGCACCCTGGAAACGGCCGTCGGCGATGACGGGCGCCTGTCGCCCGGCGAGGGCAAGACCGATCTCTTCATCCGACCCGGTTACCGCTTCAGGGCCGTCGATCGGCTCGTCACAAACTTCCACCTGCCACGCTCGACGCTGCTCATGCTGGTCGCCGGCTACGCCGGCTACGACCTGACTATGGCGGCCTACAGACACGCGGCGGGCGCGGGCTACCGGTTCTACTCGTACGGCGATGCCATGGTTGTAACATGAGTGCAGCTGCGACGCGTGAGCCAGGCACCTTAGAACTTGCGGCCCGCGACGGTGCGGCCCGGGCGGGCCTGCTGCACCTGGCGCACGGGTCTGTGCGGACACCGGCCTTCATGCCGGTGGGTACCCAGGGCACCGTGAAGGCCCTGTCGCCGGAAGAGCTGGACGAGCTGGGCACCGAGATCGTGCTGGCGAACGCCTACCACCTGTATCTGAGGCCGGGGCACGAGGTCGTGAGCCGCCACGGCGGCTTGCACAACTTCATGAATTGGCACCGACCGATCCTGACCGACTCGGGCGGGTATCAGGTGTTCTCGCTGGCCAAGATCAACGAGGTGACCGATGAGGGCGTCTGGTTCCAGAGCCATATAGACGGATCGCGTCACTTCATCACGCCCGAGCTCGTGATGGAGATCGAGCATGCCCTCGGTGCCGACGTGATAATGGCCTTCGACGAGTGTCCCCCGGGTCGCGCCGACCGCGAGACCGCTGCCCGCGCGGTGGAACGCACCCAAGGCTGGCTCGAGCGCTGCGTCCGCCGGTTCGATCAGCTCTCAGCCGGCGAGGGCTGTCAGCTGCTGCTGCCGGTCCTGCAGGGCGGTACCTTTCCGGATCTGCGGCTCGAGTCACTGCGGCGGGCTAGCGATCTCTGCGATTGGGGCGGATTCGGGATCGGCGGCCTGTCGGTCGGCGAGCCCAAGGCGCTGATGTACGAGATCCTTGACGAGATGGAGCCCGAGCTGCCGCAGAACGGCGTCCGCTATCTCATGGGTGTGGGCTATCCGGCCGACCTGCTGCAGGCGGTCCGCCTGGGCTACGATCTGTTCGATTGCGTGGCGCCGACTCGGAACGGCAGGAACGGGACGGCCTTCACGTCGGCGGGGCCGGTGAACGTCAAGCTGGCGGCGTGGCGCGACGACGGGTCGCCGATGGAGGAAGGTTGCGGATGCTGGGCGTGCAGCAGCTACAGCCGCGCCTACATCCGACACCTGTTCGTCGCTGAAGAGCTGTTGGGGTTGCGCGTGCTGTCGATTCATAACCTTTATTTCCTTACCGACCTCATGAGTCAGGCCCGGGCGGCGATTGAAGCCGGCCGTCTCGATGCCTGGGTGGCTGAATGGCTTGAATGTTACGGGGGGAGTGTTTGATTGCGCCTGAACACGCCCAAAGATCTGACCTAAAAAGAGAGACAGAATAGTGCTAGCACTCGCATTCGTACCGTCCGGTCAGGGCGGTGGCAGCGCAGCCGGTACCCTGATCATGCTCGCGATGTTCGTCGCGATATTCTACCTGCTCCTGATCCGACCGCAGCGTCAGCAGCAGAAGCGGCACCAGCAGATGGTGAAGGATCTGCGGCGCGGTGATGAGGTGGCGACGATCGGAGGAATCGTCGGCAAGATCATCCACGTCAAGGATGATCGGCTCACGATCAAGACGGACGAGGACACGCGGCTGGTGGTCGAGCGTGACAAAGTGGCGCGCAAGTTCGCGGCTGGTGTGGAGGAGGAGTCGTAGGCATGCTCAAGGTCCGGCTGCTGGGCGATCCGATCCTGCGCCAGCGAGCTGAGGAGGTCGAGGAAATCGACGACGATCTTCGCCAGCTCGCCGAGGAGATGTTCGAGACGATGTACTCGGAGGAGGGCATCGGGCTGGCCGCGCCACAGGTCGGCGTGTCAAAGCGCCTCTTTGTCATGGACATCCGCGAAGACGATGCGGTGCCGCAGGCGGTGGTCAACCCGGTCATCGTCGAGAATTCGGGCTCGGAGCGTGGTGAGGAGGGCTGCCTCTGCCTGCCCGGATTGATAGGGGCCGTTGAGCGGCCGGCACGGGTCGTGATGGAGGGGCTGGACCTGGACGGTAAGCCGCTCCGCATAGAAGCGTCCGAGCTGCTGGCGCGCTGTATTCAGCACGAGATCGATCACCTGGACGGCATCCTATTC
>JBDHHM010000065.1:0-9558 GCA_039589355.1 Gemmatimonadota bacterium
TCGCACGCGCCTCGACCTGGCGGAGCGCGAGTTGGCTCGGTTGGTCGGCATCGCCCCCGGCGCGTCGCGGTTCGAGCGACTGCTTCCCGTTAGGCTGTCGGGCCGGGCGACTCTCGAGGATCGGGCCGTCCTGGCCGAGCAGGCCAAGTCGAACAACCCTGAGCTGGAGCGTTCGCGCCAGAACGTGCAGGCGGCAGAAGCGAGCCACCGGGTCGCCAGGGCCGCGTGGATCCCTGCCGTAAATCTCGGCGGTGCCTATCAACTGTTCAGCAGCGACGCCTGGAACACGACGACCGAGTGGAACGTCGGGATCGCTGTCAGCTACCCGCTGTTCACGGGTGGTGCGCGCTCGAACGCTGTGGGCCGGGCGGGCGCGGAGGCGCGGTTGGCGCGTGAGGAGTCGCGGCTCGCCGAGCTTGGGGTCGAGGAGGGAGTGGACAGAGCGCTGAACGCGGCCCTCGAGACTCGGGCCCTGGTATCTGCACTCAGGCGCGCGGTTCAGCTACAGACGGAGGTGGCTCGCATCGAGCAGCTTTCGCTCGACGCCGGCGCCGGCACGCAGACCGATTACCTGCGAGCCGAGGCGGATCTGGCTCGTGCACGGTCGCTACTAGTAGAAGCGGAGCATGCCGAGATCGCAGCTCGGGTAGAGCTGGCGAGGGTCGTGGGTGAGCTAACGACGGAATGGCTGAATAGAAACGTGGAGACCTCACCATGAGTAAGAGACGACGCGTCGTGATCGCGGTCGTCGTTCTGGTCGTGATCGCTGTGGCGCTCTGGTTCGGCATTCTCCGAGACGATGGCTCGGACGTCGTCGTCGCCTCCGGTACCGTGGAGGCGACCGAGGCGGACCTCGGCTTCCAAGCGCCCGGCCGAGTCGAGCGGATCGCCGTGCTCGAGGGCGACAGGGTCGTGGTAGGCCAGGAGTTGGCCTGGCTGGATCGCATCGAGTTGCAGGCACGGCGCCAGGCTGCCGAGGCGCAGGCGGAGGCGGCTCGTGCCATGCTGAGCGAGCTGGAAAGGGGGTTTCGCGCCGAGGAGATCGCTCAGGGGCGCGCTGCGCTGCGCGCCGCCGAGCAGCGGGTCAGCGACGCCAGGCGTGACCTGGAACGCGCGCGACGGCTGTTCGACGGCGGAGCGGTGAGCCAGCAGACGCTCGACCGCGGCGAGACCGCGTACGAGCTTGCGATGGCGGACCTCGAGAGCGTTCAGGAAGCGTTGCAGATCCTGGAGACAGGACCGCGACAGGAACGTATCGCCGCTCAACGCGCAGCCCTCGCCCAGGCCGAGGCGACGGTGGCGCAGATCGATGCGACACTCGACTTCGCAGTCGTCCGTGCCCCGTTCGACGGCCTGATAACCGTACGCCACCGAGAGCCCGGCGAGACGGTGGCCGCCGGCATCCCGGTGTTGACGCTGATGAATCCGGACGACCGTTGGGTCCGCATCTACGTGCGCGCCGACGAGGTCGGACGAATCAACATCGGGCATCCGGCGACGATCACCGGCGATGCCTATCCCGATCGCACTTACGAGGGTCGTGTCGTCTTCATCGCCAACGAAGCCGAGTTCACGCCGCGTAACGTGCAGACCACCAAAGAGCGCGTGAAGCTGGTCTACCGGGTGAAGGTACAACGGACTGACGCGCGACTTCGGTGAACTGCGCGCCGTGGACGGTCTCACGTTCGACGTCGCGCCTGGCGAGCTCTTCGGCATCGTGGGACCCGACGGTGCCGGCAAGACAACCACCCTCCGTATGCTCGCCGGTGTGCTGCGTCCCAGCTCGGGCGATGCGAGCGTGGCCGGGGTCAGCATCGCTCGCGATCCGGAGGGCGTAAAGCACCACATCGCTTATATGTCGCAGCGCTTCGGCCTCTACACCGACCTCACGGTCAGGGAGAACATCGAGTTCTACGCCGATCTCTATCAGGTCCCGCGCCCCGAGCGGCCGCCGCGCCTGGAGCGCCTCTATGCCTTCTCCGGCCTCGGCCCCTTCGAGGACCGGCTCGCGGGCCAGCTCTCCGGCGGCATGAAGCAGAAGCTGGGACTTTGTGCCGCTCTCATACACGAGCCCGACATCCTGCTTCTCGACGAGCCGACTTTCGGCGTGGACCCCATCTCGCGGCGCGATCTGTGGCTGATCATCCACGAGATGGTGGCGAGCGGTGTGACCGTAATCGTGTCCACGGCCTACCTGGACGAAGCGGAGCGCTGCGACCGCGTCGCCCTCTTTCACAAGGGAAGGGTGGCGGTCATCGAGCGGCCGGACGCGTTGCAGCGCCGGCTCCAAGATCAGGTGCTGGCCACGCGAACCGATGAGCCGCGCCGCGCCCGTGATCTGTTGAGGGGGCATCCCGCGGTGCGGCAGGCGGTCCTGTTCGGCGACGTCGTCCGCGTGACCCTCGCCGGGGGCGCCGCCGATTGGCCGCGCGCCCGTGACCACCTCACGGCGCATGGGATCGCGGTGCTCGAGGAGAACCCGGTCGAGCCATCGCTCGAGGACGTCTTCATCGACCTCGTACAGGGGCGGGAGGCGGAGAATGGCTGAGGCCGTTCAAGTTTCCCAGCTCACCCGCAGGTTCGGCGACTTCACCGCCGTCGACCGCGTGAGCTTCGACGTCCACGAGGGAGAGATCTTCGGATTCCTCGGACCGAACGGCGCCGGCAAGACCACGACCATCAAGATGCTCACCGGGTTGCTTCGACCGACTTCCGGAGACGCGCGCGTCGCCGGGTTCGATGTGCTCAAGCAGATCGATAAGGTCAAACGCAGCATCGGCTACATGTCGCAGCTCTTTTCCCTCTACCCCGACCTGACCGTGCTGGAGAACATCCAGCTCTTCGCCGGGCTGTACGGCGTCGAGGGCGACCGTCTCGACCGGCGCAAGGACTGGGTGCTCGAGATGGCGCGGCTCGACGAGTACCAAGATCGTCTCACGGGCGAACTGCCGCTCGGACACAAGCAGCGCCTCGCACTGGGGTGCGCGGTGCTGCACGAACCACTGGTCCTGTTCCTCGACGAGCCGACGTCAGGTGTGGACCCGATATCGCGCCGCAATTTCTGGGATCTGATCTACGGCTTCGCCGAGGACGGCACGACCGTTTTCGTGAGCACCCACTACATGGAAGAGGCGGAGTACTGCCACCGCATCGCGGTGATGAACCGTGGCTCGATCATCGCACTCGACCAACCCGGCTCACTCAAGGATGCGATCCGCGAACCCATCCTCGAGGTGACGACCGCCGACGCGCCGCGGGTGGTGGAGGTGCTCCGTGACGCGCCGGGCGTTCTCGAGGTCACCATGTTCGGTCGCGCCGTGCACGCTATGGTCGAGGACCAGGCCGTCGCCGAGCGGCAGATCCCCGAGATTCTCGCCGCCGCCGGCTACTCCTTCGAATCGATCCGGCCTATCGAGCCTTCGCTCGAGGATGTGTTCGTCTCATTCGTTCACCGCTCGGGTGGAACGGTGGCCGGATGAACCCGGGTCGGCTTTGGGCGATGGCCCGCAAGGAGGCTATCCAGCTGCGCCGCGATCCACGCAGCCTGGGCATGGCCTTCCTGCTGCCGGCGGCACTCCTCCTCTTCTTCGGTTACGCCATCAGCTACGACGTCAACAACATCGAGATGGCGGTCTTGGACGAGAGTAACAGCGAGCGGAGCCGCGGGCTGATCCATGCGTTCGAAAGCTCCGGGTACTTCGATATCGTCGAGTACCCGGCGCGCTACGAGGATGTCGATGAACTGCTTCAGAGGGCGAAGGTCCTGGCCGTGCTGGTGATTCCACCCAGCTTCGACCGTGACCTGGCCGCCGGGCGTGACGCACCTGTTCAGCTTCTGCTCGACGGCTCGGACGCCAACTCGGCGACCATCGCCCAGAACTACGCCGCCGCCATCATGATCCGCTATTCGAGCGATGTCCTCCTGCGGGGGCGCCGATTCGTCTTGCCGGCGCAGGCGGAGACCCGCGTCTGGTACAACGAGACTCTGGAAAGTCGCAACATGATCGTACCCGGACTCGTGGCGGTGATCATGTCGATCATCGCCGCGATGCTCACCGCGCTCACTATCGCGCGCGAGTGGGAGCGGGGAACGATGGAACAACTGGCGGCGACACCCGTGCACCGGCTGGAAGTCGTCATCGGCAAGCTGGTGCCGTACGTCGGAATTGGCCTGTTCGATGTGGCTCTGGCAATAGTCGCCGGGCTCCTCATCTTCGGCGTGCCGCTGCGTGGGAACATCCTGCTGCTGACCGGGCTGACGCTTCTGTTTCTGATCGGAGCCCTGAGCTTCGGAATGTTCATCTCCGCAGCGGTCAAGAGTCAGGTACTGGCGTCACAGATCGCCATACAGACGACTTACCTGCCGGCGATCCTGCTCTCCGGCTTCATGTTCTCTATCTCGACAATGCCGATAGCCCTTCAAGTGGTCACCTACGCCGTGCCGGCTCGCTATTACGTGTCCGTGACGAAGGGCATCTTTCTCAAAGGTGTGGGCCCCGAGGTTCTCTGGGTGCAGGGATTGGCCATGATCATCTTCGCGACCGTTGGCCTGACGCTGGCGATACGCTCGTTCAGGAAGGAGCTGGAATGAGCGTTATTTCGCCGGTCCGTGTTCGCCAGCTGCTCAAGAAGGAGCTGCGCCAGGTATTCCGCGATCCGCGGATGAAGCGGATCGTGTTTATCGCCCCGGTCATCCAGCTTGTCGCCTTCGGTTACGCGGTCAACACAGACATCAAGAACACCAAGACGTTCGTCATCGACCACGACAGGAGCGCCGCCTCGCGCGAGCTGCTGGAGGTCGTCGAGGCGACCGGTTATTTCAGGATCGTCGGGAGGTCGGAGCGGCCCGCGGACCTGGTGCACGCATTGGACTACGGGAAGGCGGAGGTCGGCATCGAGATTCCCGCCGGCTTCAGCCGGGATCTGGCGGACGAACGCGGCGCCCGAGTGCAGGTGATACTCGACGGCACGAACTCGAACACCGCCACGGTGGCGCAGGGTTACCTGACCTATATCGTGCAGGGGTACGCCCGGAGCCGTGCTGCCGCCGCTGGTGCGCTTGCCGGCGGCGGCGTCGATGCACGGGTCCGTGCCTGGTACAACCCGGATCTCGAGAGCCGCGTCTACAACGTGCCGGGCGTGATCGGCATGCTCATCCTCCTCATGTCGCTGCTGTTGACGGCGCTGTCGGTGGTACGTGAGCGCGAGATGGGAACGCTCGATCAGCTCACGGTGAGCCCGCTCTCGGCGGCGGAGCTAATGCTCGGCAAGACGGTGCCGGCTACGCTCGTTGCGTTTATCGACCTGTTCCTCGTCACCGCGCTGGCGATTCTCTGGTTCCACATACCGATGCGCGGTTCGTTCCTCGACCTGTTGCCTGCCGCCTTACTTTACATCCTTTGCGGGCTGGCCTTAGGACTCCTGATATCGTCGGTCTCCAGGACGCAGCAGGAGGCTTTCATGACGATGTTCCTCGTCCTGTTGCCGGCGATCATCCTATCCGGCTTCTTCTATCCGATCAGCAGCATGCCGGAGGTCTTCCAGTGGATCACCGTGCTGAACCCGGTGCGGCACTTCCTAGAGATCGTCCGCGCGATCTTCTTGAAGGGCGCCGGGATCGCCGACCTCTGGGTTCAGTACGCGATGCTGACCGTGATGGCGGGGGGCGCTACGTGGCTGGCGATCGTCAGGTTCCGCCGCTCGATGGCGTTGTGACCCGGGAGTGGTTGCTTAGATTCGGAGAGGATTGGCAATCGGAGGAGACGTGGCACACAGCCCAGCTAAGAGAAAACGTCACGAGGCTATCCTCGAGCTTGTCCGCACCCGAAGGGTCCACAGCCAGGACGAGCTGAGGCTTCTTCTTCATGAGCGGGGGGTCGAGGTCACTCAGGCCACCCTGTCGCGTGACTTGCGCGAGTTGCGGATGGCGAAGGTGCCCCACGCTGAGGGAGAGAGTTACTACGCCACCCCGGAATCCGAGGGTGCCTCTCCCGAGCTCGAGCGCCTCCTTCCCCACCTCCTCATCAGTGCCGAGGGCGTTGACAACCTTATCGTCGTGAAGACCCTGACCGGCGGAGCCCAGGCGGTGGCCGAGGCCCTCGACATGGAGGAATGGCCGGAGATCCTCGGTACCGTCGCCGGCGACGACACCATTCTCATCGTGCTCCGGCAAGCCGAGGCCCGAAATACCCTCATCGAGCGGATCGAAACGATTGCCCAGCGCTCGGCCTAGCTAATCCCCACCGAAAACTGCCTCGCGCCCTCACTGCCCTTCGTGGCAGGCCTTGACAAATGGCGCTTCTTCTGTATTTTCATGCGCTTATTATGCATAAACATGGGACCAGGTAGGCCGATTTGGCCGCCTGTCTCGGTCGTGCCTGAATGATCATTGGAACACCATATCCTGGAGCGAGAGCGCATGATCCAGCTTCCGCCGCAGCCTACAGTCGTCCTCGCCTACTCGGGCGGCCTCGACACGTCGATCATAGTCCCCTGGCTGAAGGAGGAGTACGGCGCGCGGGTACACTGCTTGGTGGCCGACGTGGGGCAGAACGAGGAACTGGAGAGCCTGCCGGAGAAGGCGCTGCGATCGGGCGCGGCGGCCTGCCGGATAGTGGACCTGCGCGCGAGCTTTGTGACGGAGTACATCTGGCCGACGCTGCGGGCGGGGGCGGTCTATGCGCGGAAGTATCTGCTGGGCACCTCCATGGCGCGCCCGCTCATCGCGAAGGCGCAGGCGGAGTACGCGTTGAGCGTAGGGGCCGATGCGCTGGCCCACGGCTGCACGGGGAAGGGTAACGACCAGGTCCGATTCGAGCTCAGCTACGCGGCATTCGCGCCGCATTTGCCGGTGATCGCGCCGTGGCGCGAGTGGTCGATCGAGAGTCGCGAGGAGGCGTTGCTCTGCGCGGCAGAGCATGGCGTTCCTGTTGATGCGTCGCCGGATAAGATCTACTCGCGGGACGGCAACCTGTGGCACCTATCGCACGAGGGAGGCCCCCTCGAAGATCCGGACTTCGAACCGCCGGCGGATCTCTTCATGCTGACGACGGCACCGGAAGAGACACCCGACACACCGGAGTACGTCACCATCGAGTTCGAGGGCGGCTACCCGGTAGGTGTGAACGGTGAGCTGTTGGACCCGGTGGCGCTGGTGACGAAATTGAATGCCATCGCCGGTGCGCACGGAGTGGGTCGTGCCGACATAGTCGAGGATCGCCTCGTCGGCATGAAGTCGCGCGGCGTCTACGAGACGCCGGGAGGTACATTGTTGTACACCGCGTTGCGAGAACTGGAGAGCCTGGTGCTCGATCGTCGCAGCCTTTGCTTCAAGGACGAGATCGCTTCGCGGTATGCCGATCTGGTGTACGAAGGTCGCTGGTGGTCTGCGGAGCGCGAGGCAATGGACGCCATGAGCGACTCCTTTCTGGGCCTCGCCACCGGTACGGTGCGCTTGAAGCTGTACAAGGGGTCGCTATCGATCGCGGGCCGCTGCAGCACGAATACGCTTTACGAGACGGGACTGGCCAGCTTTGGGGCGAGTGATGTGTACGCTCATGGCGACGCCGCCGGCTTCATCAAGCTGTTCGGGTTGCCGACCCGGGTAGCGGCAACACGAGACATGTTGACGCAGGCGGTGTCCGGGACGGGCGCGGTGGATGCCTCCGGCGTCCCGGAGGTGCTCGGGTCCCCACTGGATGGATCAACGTGAGCGACGGCGCTAACGATAGCCACGCCGCCGAGCAAGGCGGGTTCGCCCTTTGGGGCGCACGCTTCGAGGGCGGCCTCGCGCCGGAGGCGGAGGCGTTCAACCGCAGCCTGCCCGTGGACCGGCGTCTCTGGCGCGAGGAACTGCAGGTAGCGGCTGCGTGGGTCCAGGCGCTGGCGGTTCAGGGTGTTCTTGAGGCCGGTGAGGCGAGAAATCTGACCGATGGATTGGACAGGGTGGGGGAACGTCTAGGCGGGCACGTTGCTGATACGGCACCCGACGAGGACATCCACACACTTGTCGAACGCCTACTAACTGATGAGGTCGGCGAGCTGGCCGGCAAGCTGAGAACTGGAAGGTCGCGAAACGACCAGGCCGCGACGGCGACGCGTCTCTGGATCCGGCGTGCGGTCGACGGAATCGACGGTGACATCTCGCGGCTGCAGGTCGCGCTGCTGAACCAGGCTGAGGGGACGGTCGATGTTCTGGCGCCTTCCTACACACACTTGCGCCGGGCGCAACCGATCCGGCTCGCCCATTTCTTCCTCTCCCACTTCTGGCCGCTGCAGCGTGACCGTGCTCGCTGGGACGAAGTCAGGAAGAGCGCGGCGGTGATGCCATTGGGCGCGGGGGCGATCGCCGGTGCCGGCTTCCCTGTGGACCGCGAGGCGCTGAAGCAGCGGCTGGGTTTCGAGGCAGTCACGCCAAACAGCATGGACGCCGTCTCGGACCGTGACTTTGTCGTCGAGTTCGCCTTCGCCGGCGCGTTGCTGGGTGCGCACGTTTCGCGACTCGCGGAAGACCTGATCGTTTTCTCGAGTTCGGAGTTTGGCTTCCTACATTTCGCGGACGCCTATAGCACTGGTTCCAGCCTCATGCCGCACAAGCGCAATCCCGACGTCGCTGAGCTCGCCCGCGGCCGGAGCGCAGGGTTGCTCGGCGACGTTGCCTCTGCGCTGGCGCTTCTGAAGGGACTCCCCAGCGGTTACAACAAGGACCTGCAGGTAGACAAGTCGATCCTATTCCGGGTCTATGATACGCTGGCCCTCCTACTGCCGGCCTTAGCCGGTGCCGTAGAGACGTTGGAGGCTGACGCCGAGGTCGCAAGCGCGACCCTCGATCCCAGCATGCTCGCTGTGGATCTCGCGGATGCCTTGGTGGTTGCTGGAGTGACCTTTCGCGACGCCCATGCCGCTGTGGGCGCGCTAGTCCGTCTCGCGGAGAGCGAGGGTGTGTCGATCCTCAGTGTAGACACCGAGGTGGCGAAGAGTCTGCACCCTGCGCTGTTAGACGTGTTGTCCGAGCTGCGTGGAGTTGACCTGGCGACGGCTTACGAGAGGTCGGTGGAGTTCCGGTCGATCGGCGGCGGGACAGCACGTTCGGCCATTCTGGAACAGATCGAGGCGGCACGCTCGACGCTCATTAGTTAGAGGGTGACTCCTCTCCCGAGCGCTCGGCGATCGAGGTCTCGGGATCGGTTCCGCCGCTTGATGGCTATGTGACCAGCTCGGGCGAGCGACCGACGATTCGTGTATAGCTCTCCGGGTCCGTCGCGCCTTCGGTGCCGATGACCAGGAGCCTCGAGTCCGACCGCAGCTGCAGTTTCTCTCTCGCCTTCGCGTCCTGCGTGGCGGCCAACGCTCCTGCCAGCCCGGCGGCACCCGACTCACCGGCGACGATCCGGGGATCGCCGCCTGCGCCTTCGGCCAGGAGTCGCATCGCCGTTTCCGCCGCGGCGTCGGGGATGGTCATGAAGCAGTCGGCGCCATGCTCGAGGATCTTCCAGGCGAGGAGTGAGACCTCGCCGGCGGCCAGGCCGGCCATGATCGTGTCGTAGTCGCCGGGGACCG
>JBDHHM010000066.1:0-8116 GCA_039589355.1 Gemmatimonadota bacterium
AGGGCCCGCCTCCCGTTCACGTAACCGATTGAGGGACAACCGATTATGCCACCGGCGCCCGTCGGGCTCCCCTGGCACGATGCTCGCCTTGAACCGTTGCGCAGACGGCTATCACGTCATAACAACCGCGACTCCGAGGGAGCCCATGCTGGAGGCGATCGACCTGACCAAGCGATACGAGGACGGCCTGCTCGCCCTCGACCATCTCAACCTGACCGTCGAGCCCGGCGAGATCTTCTGCCTGCTGGGCGCGAATGGCGCCGGCAAGACGACGACGATCAACCTGTTCTTCGACTTCATCGTGCCGACGGACGGCGCTGCGCGGATAGACGATATCGAGGTGGCGCAGGAGCCGCTCGCCGCGAAGCGCAACGCGGCGTACGTGTCGGAGAACGTCATGCTGTACGGCAACTTCACGGCGCGTCAGAACCTGGACTTCTTCGCCCAGTTGAGCGGGCGCCGTGACCTGAGCCGCGAGGACTACCACATGGTGCTCAGGCGCGTGGGGCTTCAGGAGAAGGCGTTCGAGCAGCGAGTGAAGACTTTCTCGAAGGGGATGAGGCAGAAGCTGGGGATCGCCATCGCGATCGTGAAGGACGCACCCAACGTGCTGCTGGACGAGCCGACGTCCGGTCTCGATCCGAAGGCGGGTGCCGAGTTCATGGCGCTGCTGGGCGAACTGCGTGACGAGGGCAAGACGATCTTCATGAGCACGCACGACATATTCCGCGCGAAGGAGCACGCCGACCGCGTGGGGATCATGAAGGAAGGCCGGCTGGTGATGGTCCGCACGCGCCGCGAGTTGGGCGAGGAAGATCTCGAGCGGCTCTATCTGGACTACATGGAAGTGGAGGCGGCGGCATGATCTGGACGATTGCCCGACGCGAGATATCAGAGGCGTTGTTCACCGGGCGCACGCTGGTGCTCTTTGTCATCGCCCTGGCGCTGCTCGGAACCGGCCTCTACGTGATGGACCGGGATTACGATGCACGCCGCGCCAACTACGATTTGATACGGCCCGATCCCACGCAGCCCATCGCCGTCTCACCGCCGAACCCGTTGTCGGTCTTCGCGCGCGGGCTCGACGATGCGATGGGCCGGAGCTTCGAGGTCAACGTGACCGGCGTGAACATCGGTGGCAGCCAGGCCTCGGCGAACCCGCTGTTTAGCCTCTTTCCGACGCCCGACTGGCTCTACCTGTTCCGCGTCGTCTTCGCGCTGATCGCATTCCTCTTCGGCTTCGATCTGATTTGCGGCGACAAGGAGCGGGGCACCTTGAAGTTGATGGTGTCGAGCGGCGCATCGCGCGGCGCCATCGCTGTGGGTAAGTGGCTCGGCGGCTGGCTCGCCTTTTTGACTCCTATCGCCCTGGCCACGGCGCTCTGGCTGGTACTGGTGCGTCCGGTCTTCGGGGTCGCGTTGCGCGGCGACGATTGGGGGCGGCTGCTCGCCTACCTGGCGCTCGCCGCCGTATACCTCTCGGTCTGTTTCACGGTCGCGGTGGCGATCTCGGCGCTATTCCACCGAGCAGGTACGGCGCTGGTAGCGGCGCTCTTCACCTGGGTCGTGGTCGTCTTCGTTATCCCGAGCTTCGGCGTGCTGGCCGCCCGGCAGGTCGTGCACGTCAAGCCGCTGGCGCTGGTGTCGGCGGAGCGCAACCGGATCTTCGGCAGCGAGATGATGAAGGGTTTCGAGGAGCGACGCGCCGGTCGCACAGGCCCGGTCTTCCAGGAGCACTGGGGGGAGATGCACCGTCAGCGCGACTTGCTCAGCGATCGCGTCGCCGGTGAGCTCGGGATGCTGGCCCGAACCTCGGCGCTCCTCGTCCGTGTCTCGCCGGCCGGCGCCTTCGATGGGTTGGCGACCCGTATCCTCAGCACGTCGGTGGCTGATGAGTCGCGCTTGAAGCGCGACGTGCGGCGGTACAAGAACGCGATCTTACCCGAGGTCTTCCAACAGCGAAGCGACGGCGCCGAGGTCGAGTATCCGACCTTCACGGCGAGCCGTGCGTCACTGGGTGAGGTCTTGGCAAGCGGGCGCGCCGATCTCGCCGCCATCGTGGTGATCGGGGCGCTGGCCACGTTAGTCCTCTTCATCGCTCTCAACCGGTACGACATCCGATGAACGTGCAGGCTGCTGTTTCTTGGCGATTGGTGACATGGAAGGAATGCCGTGAGCTTCTGGTCAGCGGCCGGTTTCTCGTGGCGGCCGTTATCGTGTTCGGTCTGGTGGCGACGACCGTCACCGTCCTGACGCGCAGCTACTCTCGGGAGCTCGGCGACTACGGTACCGCGGTGGCGGACAGGCAGGAATCGCTGCGCCAGTACGGCCACCTGAATCGGCTCGGTGCCTGGTCGCTGCCCGATCGACCCAATCCGATGGCCGCGGTGGTAAGGGGGCTGCACCAGAACGCCAACCTCGAGTCGTTCGACAACGACCCGCTCGCCGTCGCCTATCCGCTGCCCGACCTGGCGGTCGTCGTCGGCGTGCTGTTCAGCCTGCTGGCCCTGCTGTTCGCCCACGACGCGATGAGCGGGGAGCGCGAGGACGGGACCCTGAGACTGCTGGTGGCCCACGACATCTCCCGGGTGAGCATCGTCGTGGGGAAGGCCGTCGGCCGCTCGCTGGCGCTGCTCATCCCACTCGTTGCGGGGATGCTGATCGGTGCGCTCGTCATCGCCGCGTCGCCCAGCCTCGACTGGTCCCGTACCGAGTGGGGCGCGGCGGCCGTCCTCGCGGCCGCTGCGGCGATCTACGTCACGGCTTTCGTCTGCCTCGGTGTGATGATCTCCGCCTGGACCCGGACGGCGCGCACCTCGCTGGTCGTCTCGCTCGGTGCCTGGGCCGTCTTTATCCTGATCGTGCCCGCACTCAGCCCGTACGTCGCGGGAGCGCTGCGCCCGACCGACAGCGTGACGCAGCTGCAGCGACGCGCCCGCGTGATGGGCGATAGCGAGCGCGATCAGCTGGGAGTGCGGCTGAGCCGCGAGTACCAGGCGCCGGTGCGCGAGCGACACCAGGAGCTGGAGGCGTATTACGCGCTCGACGAAGAAGGGCGGAGAGCGGCGCGGGCAAGCGACCCCAGGCTGGCGGCCGTCCTCGATACGGTTAGGGCCGCTAGCGACTCCGCCTGGCGCACCGCCAACCAGATCCAGAGCGAGGCCATCGAGGCCCTCTGGGCGGACTTCGAGGTCAAGCGCCAGGCACAAATACGTGCGACCCGGCACCTGTCCTCGGTTTCGCCCTATCCGGCCTGGGTATACGCCGCCCTCGACTTGACCGGCACCGGCCTGCGCGCCCAGGAACACCGCGAGTTACAGGCGGAGGCATTCGGGGAAACGACCTTCGCGCCGTGGCGGCGAGCGGTGACGGATTCGTTGACCGCCATCGACCCGACCGTGGATTGGTGGAACACGCACGTGGATCTATCGGGCGTGCCGACGTTCAGTTACCAGGCCGAATCGCTCGGCGGACGGGTCGTAGCGGCGGCGCCGCAGATAGGTCTGCTGCTGCTCTTCGCTTTCGCCTTCCTCGCCATCGGGGTGGCGGGATTCAACGGCTACGATGTGCGATAGGAGCTCTAGTCTCATGTGCGGCTTCGATACTGTTGCGCGGCGTCGAGCGGTTAGGTGGGCCGTGATCGCGATGACCGTCGTCGGCCTCGTGCCCGCTTATGCCACGGCGCTCTCCGGCCAGGTGATCCAGAGCGCCTACGATCCCAGGGACGACCAGTACCGGATTCTCGGTCTGGTCCGGGCACAGGCGGAATACGAGCGGGCGGCGGCCGAGCACGAGCGCGGCGTGCAGCTGTTCGAGCGCGGCCTGATCTCGGAACAGGAGCTGGCCGATCTGCGGCAGTCCTTCGAGCGTGCGCGGGTCAACTACCTGCAGCAGTCGCTCTCGGTGATCTTCGCGTCGCCCCACGTGACGATCGATCGGGCGGTGAAGAGCCGGGCACCGGACGGGAAGAGTTACGTGCGACTGACGCTCCGCAATACCACGGGCGGTGGCATCGAATCCGATAAGCTTTCGGAGCTGATCGAGGAGGATCTGCTCGACCGGTTGAAACCGGAGGAGATAAGCAACGTCTACGTTAGCCTGAAGGCCGAGCCGGGGATCTCGGGCGCCATCATCTCCAGCCCCTACGAGCATCACATCGTGACGATGCGGGTCGGCGAGCCCGTGACATTGAGGTTCAGGCTCCTCAGAGACGTCGAGGAAGTCGTGGTCTCGGTCAACTACGCCGACAAGATCGAAGAGAAGACCATCTTTCTCGAGAAGGACGCCTCCGCCAACATCGTGACCGTCCAATCGGTCCAGTTCTCGCAGGAAGCGGACCTGGGCGGACAGGCGACCTACGATCTCCAACTGGAGCGCTTCACCGGTGACGAGAACGTCTTCCGCCTGGTCGCCGTCGGCCTGCCGCGCGACATCCTCTACGAGTTCAGGGATCTCGACACCGGCGCACGTCTCAACCAGATCCGCTTCCCCGAGGGACAGAGCCAGAAGGATCTGCAGCTCATAGCGCTGCTGCCGCAGCGGACGGCTGAGTCGTTCGAGATCGACGAGCCGATCCGCTTCTGGGTCCTGGCGATGGACGAGTCCTCGCACGCCGATCTGCGTGAGGCGCTGGCAGCAGGGGACACAGCGGCGGTCGAGGCCGTACCGACCGGTAAGGCGAGCCTCGAGCTCGTCCCCCGCGGCGTGGGTCGTGTCGAGCTGCGGGCGCTCAATCTCTACCATGAGATCCGGCCCGCTGATGTTGTGACGATGGATGTGACCGTGAGGAACAGCGGCAGCCGCAGGTTGGACAATCTGCGCTTCCGGCTCGAGGCGCCGCTCGACTGGGATGCCCTGGTCGAGCCCGAGTTCATATCCGAGCTGGGCGTCGATGCCGAGCGCCGGGTGACCCTTACTCTCACGCCGCCGGCCGACGTGATGGTGGGCGACTACGAGGCGCGGCTGCGCACGGTGTCGGCGGCGGCGGATCGTCTGGTCGAGACCGAGGACAAGACCATACGCGTGCACGTCGCCGCCGCAGCCAACTGGCTGGGCACCGGCCTGCTGCTGCTGGCGCTGCTCGGCCTGGTCGTCGGGGTCGTCGTGTTCGGCATGCGCCTGGCGCGGAGGTAGCCTCGCGCACAGGCGATTGACGTCGGGCCGGCCGCCACGTAGATCGTTTGCATGAAGGTTCGAGGCCCGCGCGCCGACCGACCCAGGGACTACCGCCAGGCGATCCACGAATTCAGCCGCTCGCTGACGCTCGTCGTCGACGAGGACCAGCTCCGCGCCGCGATCCCCGCCAAGCTACGCGAGTTCTTCGGCCTCGAGCGCGTGGCGATCTTCCTGCGCGAGGGCGACGGCGCACCATTCCGCGTCGCCTCGGCCCGCGGCATCGAGGCGCCGGTTGCCGACGCCGCGGCCTTCCCCGCCGACGGCCGGTTGGCCCGCTGGCTCAAGGTCAACGAGATGCCGCTCGTGCTGGCGGAACAGCCCGGTGTCGTCGACTTCCTCGACGCCGGTGAGCGCGACACGCTCCGCTCGCTGGGCGCCGCGGCCTGTTTCCCGCTCGTCGCACTGAATCAGCTGAGAGGGTTCCTGGCCGTCGGGCCGACCGGCCGTGGCCCGGCGCTCGGGCTCGACCCCGGCGAGCGGGAGCTGCTCGGCGTGCTTGCCGGTCAGGCCGCCCTCGCCTTCGAGAACGCCGCACTCATACGTGAGCAGCGCGACCGCCTCAAGCGGCTCTATCGGGCCGAGCGGCTGGCCACCGCGGGAGAGATGGCTGCCGGCGCGGCCCACGAGATTCGCAACCCACTGACGTCGATTCGATCGGCGATCCAGCATCTGCGGGGCGATTATGAAGATGCTAGTCCGCGCGCCGAGCTGATCGATGACATCCTGGCGGAGGTCGATAGGATCAACGAGATCGTCGAGGCGCTACTCTCGTTCGCCCGGCCCGCCCAGGTGAAGTTCGAGAGCGTCGATCTGGCCGAGCTGGTCCGTCAGGCCGTCGCGCTCATCGATGCGCGCGCTCGCAAATGTGGTGTAACGGTAGAGGTCGACGGCCCGGAGTCACTGCCGTTCATGGCCGACGGCAATCTCATCAAGCAGGTCGTGCTGAACGTCGCGATGAACGCGCTGCAGGCGATGCCGGAAGGTGGAACGCTGTCGATCGCGGTCGAGCGAGTGGGTGCCGCGGCGGAGATCCGGGTCGAAGATACCGGCTGCGGTATCACGCCAGAGGACCGTGAGCGTATCTTCGATCCCTTCTTCACGACCAAGAAGGAGGGAACGGGGCTCGGCCTCTCCGTCTGCTACGGGATCGTGCAGCGTCATGGCGGCGAGATCGAGGTGGATAGCGAGATCGGAGTGGGCACCACGCTGAAGGTCCGGCTGCCGGGGCGACACGGATGATCAAGCCACGAGTGCTGGTCGTCGACGACGAGAAGACGCTCCGCGGCATCCTGACCACCGTCCTGGACGAGTCCGGGTACGAGGTGCTCGCGGTGGAGAGCGGCGAACAGGCGGTCGCCCGCGCGCCCGACTTCGAGCCCGACGTCGCACTCCTCGACCTGCGACTCAGCGGGATCGATGGCGTCGAGACGATGGAGCGGTTGCGTAACTCGATGGGCCCGGCGGCTCCGGTCTTCATCATCATGACGGCACACGGGACCATCCGCTCGGCGGTCGACGCTATTCGCAAGGGAGCCCTCGACTACGTCACGAAGCCGTTCGATAACGACGAGCTCAAACTGACGGTACTGCGGGCGGTTCAGCTGCGCCGCCTCGAGCGACGCGTCGAGGTGCTCGAGTCACAGCTCGACGATCGCTTCCGCCCCGAGAACATGGTCGGCCAGTCCGGAGCCATGGATGCGGTCTTCAGGATGATCGGCAAGATTGCACCCCTCGATACGACCGTGCTGATCTCCGGGGAGACGGGAACGGGAAAGGAGCTGGTGGCCCGGGCCATCCACAGGCACTCGAATCGGAAGGATGGTCCGTTTATTACCGTGAACTGTGGAGCGATCCCGCCGACGCTCATGGAGTCGAGCTTCTTCGGGCACGAGCGCGGCGCGTTCACCGACGCCAAGACAGCGCGTCGCGGCGCCTTCGAGCAGGCGAACGGCGGGACCCTCTTCCTCGACGAGGTCGGTGAGCTCTCGCCGGCGGCACAGGTAGGGCTGCTGCGGGCACTCGAGGAGGGCGAGATACGGCGCGTCGGCGGCGAGCGCACCATCCCGGTGGACGGCCGATTCATCGCCGCTACCAACCGCGACCTGCAGGCCGAGGTCGAGGCGGCGAACTTCCGGGAGGATCTGTTCTGGCGCCTGAACGTCCTCGCAGTGCACATCCCGCCTCTGAGGGAACGGCCGGAGGACATCGCACCACTCGTAGACCACCTCGTGGGGACCCACGCAGACCGCCTCGGGCTGGCACCAAAGCCTCTCGACCCCGAGGCCCTCTCGCTGCTGATCGCCTACGAGTGGCCGGGCAACGTCCGCGAGCTGGAGAACGCCTTGGAGAGCTCGCTGGCTCTCGCGGCGGGGCCCAGCGTCATGGCCGCCGATCTGCCGGCGCGCCTGCGCGGGCCCAGCGCGTCGGGCGCGGGCGGCGCGTCGCAGGCGACGCTGACCGAGGCCGTCGAGCGTGCGAGGGTCGCCGTTGAAGAGCGCATGATCCTCGACGCCCTGCGCGAGGCCGGTGGCAATCGCACGCGTGCCGCCGAGCGGCTGGGGATCAGCCGCAAGACGCTGTTCAATAAGATGAGGGAGCTTCGAATCGAGGATTAGCCGGCGGCTGAAGAACGACGCTACCCTCTTGTAGGGGGCGTCGAGGGGAGTCGTCCGAAGCGAAGTTTGGAGCGCGCCGGCGGCGCAGCCGCCGTGCCCGCAAGCGGGGCGCGCGACACGAAGCGAGACGACTCCCTCGGCGCCTCCGAGTGCCACGGGCTCTGACGTTCTTCAGCCGCCGGCTAAAACCCGCCGCCGCCGCCTCCTCCAAACCCGCCACCCGAGAACCCGCCACCACCGCTGAAGCCCGAGCCGCCGCTCGACGAGCGTGGCGCGGTGACCAGCGCCGCGCCGGTCGATGTCGCCATGTGACCGAGCGAGCGCGA
>JBDHHM010000067.1:0-8093 GCA_039589355.1 Gemmatimonadota bacterium
CTCCAGACCGAGATCGGCGGTGTGCTCGATCGTACGCCACCTGGCGTCGGCCACGTCCCCTCCCGTCGTATATACCTCCTGACTACAAAGCTAATACTGGAGTGCGTTTTCAGCAGTAAGCGGTGGTTGCAGGACGGCCGCCCGGGGTTAACGCTTCGCGCGCGCGGGGTCGCCGGCGGGCGGTCTCGCTTCGGATACACCACCTCCGCTCGGACCGCCCGCGCGGCTCCCAGGCTGCGCGCCAACACGCAATGCGGCCTCCTAGAAACAACTCTGCCGGACCCGGGAGAAGTAACCAGGAAGAGTTCCCGAGGCCGGGTGCGGACCGGCCATCGAGGTACAGGCGGCGCAAGATCTCGCGTGGTTTGGCGGAAGAGTACCTCGCATACTTCCGTGCGCCACAAGGGAGCCGCAGGTGCCGCCGAGCGAAATTCGGAGCGCGCCGGCGGCACAGCCGCCGTGCCAGCAATCGAGGCGCGCGACATGAAGCGAGGCGGTCCTGCGGCGACCAGAGTGGCGCGAGCGGTGGGTCCTCCGCCCTCCGACCCCAGGGTCTCTGGTTGCCGCCAACTGCCGGTGTTACCTTTGCCGCGAGAGTCCTTTAACAACTGTCAAACCCGGTCTCCGGGTACGAGAAGGAGGCCGTCCATGCCGCTCTACGAGTATCAGTGCAAGGAGTGCGGGAAGGCTTTCAGCCTGCGTCTCCACATCGAGGAGCACGAGACGAAACGGCCGAAGTGCCCGCACTGCGGTAGCCGCAAGTTGACCCAGCAGTTCAGCTCGTTCTTCGCGAAGACCGCCAAGAAGAGTTGACTCGCATGGGCTTCCACATCGCCACGCCCGAGCAGATAAAGGCCGGCGCGGTCTCCGACGTCTACTTCCAGCGCACAGCCGCCATACTCGACGCCAAAGGGATCGACGCGCACGTACGCGCCGAGTTCACCGCCAAGTCGCTGCCCGACGGCTGGGAGTGGGCGGTGCTCGCCGGCATGGCCGAAGTCGAACACCTGCTCGAAGGGATAAAGGTGAACGTGCGCGCCATGCGGGAGGGCGAAGTTTTCCGGCCCCCGGAACCGGTCCTCGAGATCGAGGGCAGCTATCGGGAGTTCGGCATCTACGAAACCGCGGTCCTCGGGCTCATCTGCCAGGCCTCCGGTATCGCCACACGAGCCGCCCGCTGCCGACTGGCAGCCGGACCCGACCGCAAGCTCATCAGCTTCGGCGCGCGCCGGATGCACCCCACGCTCGCGCCGATGATCGAACGGGCCGCCTATATCGGGGGTTGCGACGGAGTCGCGGCGGTGGCCAGCGCCGAGCTTCTCGGGATCGATCCGGTGGGAACGATCCCGCATGCCCTAGTTCTCGTGATGGGCGACACGATCCTCGCCACACAGGCCTTCGATGAGGTCATCGACGAGAAGGTGCCACGCATTGCGCTGATCGACACGTTCAGCGACGAGAAGTTCGCGGCCATCGAGGTCATGGAAGCCCTCGGCGACAGCATAGCCGCCCTGCGCCTCGACACTCCCGGCAGCCGGCGCGGCGATTTCCACGATATACTCGCCGAGGTGCGTTGGGAGCTCGACCTGCGCGGTTACACCGACGTCGACCTCTTCGTGAGCGGTGGCATCGATGAAAACGCCATCCGCGAGCTCAACCCGGTAGTCAACGGCTACGGCGTAGGCACGTGGATCAGCGCCGCACCCGTCATCGATTTCAGCATGGACATCGTCGAAGTCGACGGTGAGCCCAGCGCGAAACGCGGCAAATGGTCGGGCGCCAAACAGGTCCTCCGCTGTGTCGGCTGCATCGAGGACGACATCGTATCCCTACATCAGGCGGCCGGGTGGCCGGTCCGCTGCCCCGATTGCGGCTCCGAGATCGAGGCGCTGCTCAGCGAGTCGATGCAGAGCGGCCGGCCGACTGCGCCACAGCTCGAGCCCGATGAGATCCGCGAACGCACGCTCGGGCGACTTCGGGGCTTCGAGACCGAATGGGAGGACGAGTCCCAGTGAGCCAGAGCGTGACGCCGCAAGAGATCATCGACTTCTTCCTCGAGCCCGGTAACTACGAGCACGACGTCGAGGCGGTCGAGCATCGCCAGACGCACGTCTCGCATCTCTTCTTCGCCGGCGACTTCGTCTATAAGGTCAAGAAGCCGGTCGACATGGGGTTCCTCGACTTCTCGACGCTCCAGAAACGGCGCGACGCGGCGATGGCCGAGCTCGAGCTCAATCGCCGGATCTCACCCGACATCTATCTCGACCTCGCCGCCGTGCACCGCGACGAGCAGGGCCGATTGAGCTTCGCAGCACCCACTCTGATCGAGGAAGTCGCCGTAGTGATGAGGCGGCTGCCGGAAGAACAGCGACTCTCCAGCCTGATCGAGGGGCGACGTGTGCAGCCGGAGACGATGCACGACCTGGGACGTCTCGTCGCCGACTTCCACGCCCGCGCCGAGACATCACCCGAGATCGCGAAGTTCGGCTCGTTAGAAGTCGTCAAACACAACTGGGACGAGAACTTCGAGCAGACCCAGACGTTCGTCGACCGCACGCTGACCGCCAGCACGTGGGAGACCTGCAAGACCGAGATCGAGCGCTTCATGCGGGTCTATTCAGACCTGTTCGACGAGCGCGTCAGGGATGGTTGGATCCGGGACTGCCACGGCGACCTGCAGACCGACGACATCTTCATCGACCCGGAGACCGGCGACGCGCGTGTCCTCGACTGCATCGAGTTCAACGAGCGGTTCCGCTACTCCGACACGATCGCCGACACGGCGTTCTTGTCGATGGACCTGCGCCACCGCGGCAGGGGGGACCTGACCGCGGCGTTCCTTGAGGCCTACTACGAGAGCTCGAACGACGAGCCCATCCCGTCGCTCCTCCGTTTCTACGAGTCGTATCGCGCCTATGTTCGCGGCAAGGTCCGCTCCTTCGTAATCGACCAGGCAGGGCCGAGCCCCGAGGAGAAGGCGGCGGCGGCCGAGGAAGCGCGTCGCTTTCTGACGCAGTCGCTGGAGGACGCGCTGCGTCTCAGGCCACGCCTGGTGCTGGTGGCGGGCCTGATGGGAAGCGGGAAGACGCGCCAGTCGGACGAGCTGGCCCGTCGCGCCGGCATCCGCGTTCTGCACAGCGATGTGGTGCGCAAGCAGCTCGCCGGCATCGATCCCCAGGATGAGCAGAAGGTCCCGTTCGGCACTGGCATCTACTCGCAGGAGTGGACCGACCGCACATACCGGGCACTTCTATTCGAGGCGAAGCGCGAATTGGCGCGCGGCAACTCGATCATCCTCGACGCGTCGTGGTCGAAGGCGCGACACCGCGCCGAAGCGCAGGAATTGGCAGCGGCCCGCGAAGCGCTGTTCGGCATCGTCGAGTGCACTGCCCCAAGCCAGGTACTCGAAGCGCGGCTGTCCAGGCCAACACGCCGAGTCACCGATGGCCGGATCGAGTTGCTCGAAGATCAACGTGCATTCTACGAGGCGCCCGACGCCGATGAGGTCGACGTCCTCGTGCAGATCGACACTTCCGGCGACTTTCAGGTAGCGCTGACCCGTGCCTACGACGCGTTATTCGCCTGAATCCGCACACCGTGAGCCTGCGTAAGGAGATGCGAAACGGCCGGCCTTCGTTCGCGACCCGGCTTTTCTTCGTTCTCTTCCTGCTGTCCGCGGTACCGTCCGTGGCACTCCTCGGTCTGGCGGCCTGGGGGATCAGAACGCAGGTCGAGCTCGGAGGCGCCGGGGCCTGGAGTCGCGTCGGCGACACCGGGAGCGAGTTGCTGGATGCGCTGGACGAAGCCGGCGCCGATTCACTGGTCCAGGCCGCGGCTGAGCAGCACGAAGGAGAGCTTTCTCGCTCGGTCCAGCTCGCTCGGCGCTGGGACCTGATCGCCGGCCGACTCGCCGGCGCGCTGCCCTGGATCGCCCTTGTCGTCGGGCTGTCACTCGCCTTCGTCGCCGCACTGGCGGCACGC
Organism: Gemmatimonadota bacterium; assembly: GCA_039589355.1. Classification (GTDB taxonomy): domain Bacteria; phylum Gemmatimonadota; class Gemmatimonadetes; order Palauibacterales; family KS3-K002. Next base: position 3,982 of record JBDHHM010000067.1, read on the forward strand.
CAGCTCGCCCGCCTGCTCAGCCGTCCGCTGAACGAAGTCGTGGACTGGGCCGGCCGACTCGCCCGCGAGGAGCCGCTGCCGGGGCCGAGCCCGGCGGAGCTGCAGGGGCCTCCGGAGTTCGCCGGTTTGCGCCGGGCTTTCCGGGACATGGCGGAGCAGCTGGCGGAGGGTCGGCGTCAGGCGCTCGAGGCGGAACGGCTGAGGGGGCTCACCGAGATGGCGCGTCGCGTCGCGCACGAGATGAAGAACCCGCTGACGCCGTTGATGCTGGCGCTGAGACAGGCACGTCACGCCGCGACGAAGGGGCAACCGGATGCACTGGAGGAGCCGCTGAATGTGATCTCGCAGGAGGCCGAGCGACTCGATGAGATTGCCCGGAGCTTTTCCCAGCTCGGCCGGTTGCCCGAAGGCCCGAAGAGTGAGATCGACCTGGCCGAGATGTTACAGGAACTACTCACGCGCGACCTACCAGACTCGGTGAAGGGCACGCTCACCGTGGAGGGGACGGTGCCGCACGTCGAGGGACAACTGGATGCCCTGAACCGGATCTTCAGGAACCTGCTTGGGAACGCCGTGGAGGCGCTCAGCGCCAGAACGGACGGCCGCATCGAGGTGACTATCATGCAGGCCGGCGACGCCGTCGAGGTGGCGATAGCCGATAACGGACCGGGTATCTCGGCCGAGCACCGCGGCCAGGTCTGGGATCCCGATTTCACCACGAAGAGCCGGGGAACCGGTATCGGGCTGGCGCTCGTGCGTCAGACGATTCGGGCCCACGGCGGTGAGGTCGAGCTGCGTGATGTGGATGAGGGCGCCTGCTTCCTTGTACGGCTTCCGGCACAGAGGACCGAATGAGGAGATCGTACCTCCTACTTCCAGTCGCGCTATTGGCGTTGGCCTGCGGCGAGCCCGAGTCTCGGCAGACGGGCGCGCCCAGCGACGCGAGCATCCCCGATCCCGTCCCAGACGACCGATCTGCAGCGCCGGCTTCGGCAGCCGTCATCCCCGAGTTCAGACTGCGTCTCGATCCGGCAAGGCACACAATCGACGGCACCATCGAGCTCGACGTGCCTCGACCCGAGACGATCCACCTGCTGTTCCGCGCCAATTGGGAAGGCTACCCAGGCCTCGAAGCCCGGCTCCGCAGGCTCGAGGCCAGTGGGCCCGGCGGCGAGTTAAGCGTAGCGATAGGAGCCGGCGATCTCGGGACCGGTCATCATCTGGTCGAGGCGTCACGGCCGGAGCGAGTCACAATACGATTCACCATGGTCCTCGCGCCGGCGCAGGAGTCGGGGTTCTATCATCGCGCCTCTCAGCTCGACAGCGAGGGCGGCCATTTCATTGCGGGCGACCTGTTGCCCCGTGTCTGGCTCGGTCGGCCGCGTAGCGGCAAAGTCGGCGCCCGGATCTGGTTCACCGGCATGCCATCGAACTGGCGTGTAGCGACGATAGATGAACGCACCGGTACCGGGTACCAGATCGACGACATCATCCAGTCCGTCTTTGTCGTCGGCCGGCTGCGCACGCAACGCTTCAACATTGGGCCGCGCTCTCTCACGGCCGCGATCCACGGCCGCTGGCCGGTCTCCGACGATCGCGTCTTCGAGGCGGTGAGCCGGATCGCCGGGAACCTGCACCGCATCGCCGGCGACGGGTGGAGCGCCGGAGATCACCTACTGGGTGCCGGCCGCGTCCCCGCCGAGGTTCCGGGGCTGAGCACCGGCGGACAGGTGCTCGGCAAGTCGGGCATCGTCTACGTCGGCGGTAACGGACCCGCCGAGATCGAGTTCCGCCACTGGATGCGTACGACTGCTCACGAGCTCATGCACTGGTACATACCAATTGGCTTCTCCTTCCGGCAGGAGCCGCCCCGGTGGTTCGCCGAAGGGTTTACCGACTACATGGCACTGAAGTCGTTGCTCGTGGGTCAGCTCATCGCACCGCAGGATTTCTTAGATGAGATCGCCGAGCGCCTCGCACGCTACCAAGCCAGCACTCTCTACGGCAGCCGCTCGATCGTCGACGCCGAGCGTGACTTCTGGAGATCCGACGTATACCGCTACATCTACGATGGCGGAGCGGCGGCGGCTTTCCTCCTCGACCTCGCCTTCCAGGACCGCGGCCGATCTCTGGAGCGGGCGCTGACCCAGATCCGTCGTAGCACCCCCATCACCGACGAGGTCCTGATCCGTGAGTTGGGGGCGATCAGAGAGAACGAATGGATCGAGCGGTGGCTGGCCGATGGCACCAACCCCGACTGGGACGCCCGCCTGCAGAGCTACAAGTTGGCCAGGAGGGACGGAACGCTGGTAAGCCTAGACGATTGGGCGACGAACGTACTCGGTTCCATTCGACCGTGACGCTCAGAACGAATACACGGCAAGCCGCGATGCTTAGTGCACGAAGAGTACTTTTAGCGGTCCTCGTTTTGATCCCCGCTGCCGCGCCGGGAGCGCGAGGCCAGGACATCGTCGAGCTGGCGCGCCGCCGCCATGACGAGCCCGACTCGACCCTCCTCGACTACCGGTCCAGGCTCAACACTCTGGTCAGCGCTGCTTTCTCGAGCGATCCGCTGGCACCGCCCAGGCTGCTCGTCGCCAGCGAGCTGGCGTCGAGCGTGACCTGGGAGCGCGATGGCGGGCTGCAGGTGAAGATGCTCGGGCAACGCTACGTCACATCGTTCGGGCCCGAAGCGGAAGCAGGTCTCGACTTCAGCCGCCCATGGTTCGTCGCAACGGCGCCGGGCGACAGCCTACGACTGCTCGGCGGCATCGACATCCCGGAACGTGCCGCCGTCCATCCCTTCGCCCTGGGCGCGGAGCGATACTACGAGTACGAGTTGGGTGACACCGTAACGCTTTATGTTGCCGACCGGCAGGTCGACCTCGTCGAGGTCCGGGTCACGCCCACGCGCGGCGACGAATCGCTTGTCGTCGGATCCGTGTGGATCGATGGCGCGACAGGCGACGTGGGAGCGATGCAAATCCGCTTCGTCGGCCGACGTCTCTGGGGTGACGACGAAGAGGACGCCGAGTGGGCCAACCGCATCCTCTCGGTCTCCGCAACGATGCAGCAGGGGCTCTGGGAGCAGCGCTACTGGTTGCCACACCATCAGGAAGTCGAGCTGATGGTGCGCATTCCGTTCATCGGCAACTTCGCACTACCGATCATCTTCCGTAACGAGTTCGACCGCTACGAAGTCAACACCGGCGAGTCGATCGCCTGGCTCTCGCCCGACTCGATGCGAGCCGGCGAGGACCTCAGCACCATCTACGACGAAGGCGCTACCCTGTACCTCAGAGCCGGCCGTGAAGTCGAGGCAGCCGACGAGGTGCCCGACTCGGCCCGCGGCCGCGAAGCGTACCCGCGCCGCGAGACGACTCAGATCCGGGCCGGACCGGCGGAGGGCGGCTGGGAGATCATCCGTCCACCCGACGACTCGCTCGAGGCCTACGGCGAGTGGGAGCGGCCGCTGGAGACCCCCGCCGACCTCACCCTTCCCTCGGCCGAGGACCTCGAGCGTCGCGCACGAGCGCTGTCGAACGAGATCGCCGGCCGCAAGTTGTTCGTCATCCAGTACGACCGGTTGCCCGATCTCATCCGTTACAACCGTGTCGAGTCGCTGGCGCTCGGGCTGGCGGTACGTTACGACATCCCGCGCCGCGCTTTCTGGTCGCTGGGCGGCCGCGGGAGCTTCGGCTTCGCCGACCTGCAGCCGAAGGCGAGGCTCGATATCCGCTACAACGCGCCGCGAGTGCGGGTCGAGCTCGCCGGCTACAGCGAGCTGCACGTTGCCGGGTCGGCGCTGAGCGATGTCAAGCGTGCCTTCGGCAACTCGCTGCGCGCGTTCTTCCTCGGCCGCGATGACGCCGACTATTATCGGGCGAGCGGCGCGGCGCTCACACTCGACCGCCGCTGGTCCTGGTTCCGTGGCCGTATTGGAGTGGCCTTCGAGGACCACACAACGGTGGAGCGCAACACCGACTTCGCGATACCCGGTATCTGGCAGGACTCCGTCTTCCAGCTCAACCCGCCGGCGGACGAGGGTACGTTCTGGCGCGGTGACGGCGAAGCGATCGTCTACCTGGGAGACTGGACGCGACCCACGGACC
>JBDHHM010000068.1:0-12556 GCA_039589355.1 Gemmatimonadota bacterium
CTGTCCACCAGCTCACGAAGTCGCTCGATGTCATCGCTCAGCACACGATCGCCGGCCAGCGGCGGAACGTGCTGGCGGATGAGCTCGTAACCTTCGGCGACGCCCAGGCCGGGCGTCAGGGGCTTGAGGAACTCGAGCGCTTGGGCAGCGCACAGCAGCTCGACGGCCAGTACGTACTGCAGGCAACGCACGGCACGCCGCGCCTTACGCGCCGCCGCCATCCCCATCGAGACGTGGTCCTCCTTGTTCGCGCTCGTCGTCACGGTATCGACGCTCGCCGGGTGCGAGAGGACGCGCATCTCCGTTAGCAGATCCACTGCGGTCACCTGGGCGATCGCGAGACCTGACTCGACACCGGGATCCTGCGCCAGGAACGCCGGCAGCGTGGAGAGATCGGGGTTGAGCAAACGCTCGATGCGCTGCTGGCTGATCGCGGCCAGGTCGGTGCAGGCGATGGCCAGGAAATCGAGAGCTTCGGCGATGAGCTGGGCGTGAAAGTTACCCGCGCTGAGGATCTCGCCGGAATCGGCGAAGATCAACGGATTATCCGTCGAGCTGTTTATTTCTATCTCTAGAACATCACGGATGAACCTCATCACATCGCGCGCCGCGCCGTGCACTTGTGGCATGCAGCGCAACGAATAGGCATCCTGGACTCGCGGGTCATCATGACGGTGCGATTCGCGTATCTCGCTCTCGGCCACCAACGCGCGTAGTCGGGATGCGCTGGTCATCTGACCCGGGTGCGGCCGGTTGGCGTGCACCCGCTCATCGAACGGTGTCGGAGTACCGAGCAGTCCCTCCAGCGACATCGCGCCGGCCAGCTCGGCGGTCTCCACCGCTTCCTCCGCCCGCAGCAACGCCAGAACACCCTGGCCCGCCGTCGCCTGCGTTCCATTGATGAGCGCCAGTCCCTCCTTCTCCCGCAGCGTGACCGGCTCGAGCCCGGCCCGCTCCAGCGCCGACCGTGCCGGTACCAGCCCCGAATCGCCGTGCACGCGTCCTTCACCCATGAGGCAGAGCGCCACGTGCGCGAGCGGTGCCAGGTCGCCGCTCGCTCCTACAGACCCGAACTCCGGGATCAGCGGGTCTATTTCAGATCGTAGCAATGAGAGGAGCAAATCCACGACCTCACCGCGGACGCCCGAGTTGCCGCGGGCAAGCGAGTTGGCGCGAAGCAGCATCACTGCCCGGCCCACCTCGCGGTCGAGCGGTTGACCCACCCCAGTCGCATGGCTCCTGACCAGGTTCTCCTGCATCTCGAGACGGCGCTCGGGGGGGACGGCGACCTCGGACAGCCGGCCGAACCCGGTGGTGATCCCGTAAACGGACTCGCCGCTTTCGAGAACCCGCTCCACGACCTGGCGTGAGGCGTCGACGGCTCGCCTGGCATCGGCGGACAGAGCGACGTTCGTTTCTAGCCCACGGGCCACGCGCTCCACGAGTTCGAGTGTCAGGCTGTGGCCATCGATCTCCAGCATTTCACGTCCTCCCTAGCTGGTCCGTCCTCGGGCAGGGATCCCCGGGATAATAGGCAGGCATATATCACCCGGGTAGGATCAGCTGCTGGGCCGGCGAGAAAGCGCGACCCCGGATCAACAGCATGCAGATCACCGAAGATAGTCCGGACGCCGCAACGATCATTGCGACGACGACGAATTGGTAGATCGCCGCGTAGATCGGATCGCTGCCGGCCAGGACCATCCCGGCCATCAAGCCGGGAATCCAGACGATACCCAAGGCCCTTAGCGTATCGATCCGCGGGATCATGGCGGCTCGAACCGCAGCCTCCACGTGCGGTGCTACCACCCGGTTGGGAGCCGCTCCCAACGCCAGGCCCGCCTCGATGAAACCGACGCTCGCCCCCAGCTCGGAGCGGAAACGTTCGAGGGCGATGGCCACCGAGTTCATCGCCGACGCGATGATCATGCTGCCCACCGGGATGAGCGACGCCATGCGTGGGTCGATTACCCCCAGCACGGTCATCAGGGCGATCACAACACCTGCACCGCCGGCGATCCCGTAGAAGCAGATTACGAATGCCCCCGGGATCCCCTGTGCCCGGCGCGCCGAGGTGGCCGCCGCGGCGAGCATCATGAACAGGAGAACGAATACGCTGGTCCACGACGGGCCTCGAAACACGACGACCAGTATCGATCCCACCGCGACGATCTGAATGAATCCGCGCACCAGCGCGACGACTGTCTCGCGCTCCAGATGGATGTCGTTGCGGCGCGCAACATAGACGACGGCCAGCGCCAGCAGCGCACTGATCACCGCCTGCGCTATTCCAAGCTGCAACGTGTCGCTGAAGAATCCTGATAGCATTCTATAGCTCCGATAATCGGTCAGCTGCTCACAACCCGGCCGGCATCCAACAGAACCGTGCGCCCTGCCATCCGCTTCGCCTGATCACGATCGTGCGTCACGATCACACACGTGAGACCCTGAGTATTGATGATGCGGCATATCAATTCTTCTACGCCCAGCTGGGCAGCCTCGTCCAACGCCGAGGTCGGCTCGTCGAGGAGCAGAACTTCCGGGCGGTTGGCCAACGTGCGCGCCAACGAAACGCGCTGCGTCTCACCACCGGACAGCCGGCCTACATCGCGCTCAGCGTAGCCGGGGAGCCCAACGCTATCCAGCAGTACCGCGATCGTCTCTTCCGCCAGCTCCTCGTCGTGCGCCGCCGGACCGAATGCGAGGTTTCCTGCCACTGTGCCCGGGAAGAGATACGGCCGCTGCAACAGCATCCCCAGCCGGCGGCGAAGTTCCCGAGGTGGTATCTCGCGGTAGTCGCGGCCGTCGAGGTAGACGCGGCCGCTCGTCGGCTCATCGAGCCGAATGAGCAGGCGCAGCAGCGAGGATTTGCCCGAGCCGCTAGGTCCAGTAATGGCAACGACTTCCCCGCGTCGGACCTCGATCGACACCTGATCGACCAAGGCCCGTCCCTCCACCACGCGGGTCAATCCATCCGTACGCAGAACGGGTGTGTTCGGCCGTTCTTCTCTATCGCTCATAGCACCCTCTCGGCCCCTGACACTGTACTCCGCTGCGAAACTACGGGTGGCGCGAGGGCCGCCCCGAAAGTAGGTCTCCCATGCTTGACAGCAGGGCGTCCCCGGGTATCATAGGCGCAGGAGCAAGAGGAGTCACACCGTCCATTCCCCCGGGATGGACGTTTCCATTTGGGAGTCTGCCGACCCTAGATGTTGATCTACCCTGCAATCGATCTTCTGGACGGTCGCTGCGTCCGGCTGCGGCAGGGCCGGTTCGACGAGGCGATCGTGCACTCCGACGACCCACTTTCCGTTGCACGGGGTTGGGTCGACCAAGGTGCCGAAGCGCTGCACATCGTCGACCTGGACGGCGCGCGTCTCGGGAAGGCCAAGAACCTCGAGTGGATCTACCGCATCCGCGAGCGCGTGCAGGCACGAATACAAGTAGGCGGGGGCGTGCGAACGTTCTCGGTCGCCAACCGTCTTCTTGAAGCCGGGATCGACCGCATCGTCCTCGGTACCGCTGCAGTAGAGGAGCCGCGGCTCATCTACAAGCTTCTGGAGCACTTTGGGCCCGACCAGGTGGCGGCCGCCCTCGACCTGCGAGACGAGCGCTTGGTGGTTCAGGGTCGGGGCGTGGAGGCGACTCCGCACCTGGAGGATGTTCTCACCAACCTCAGCACGATCGGCCTGCGCTGGATCGTCTGCACCGACGTGATGCGTGACGGCACCCTGATAGGCCCCAGCCTTGACCTCGCTCGACGCATGATCTCCGAGGGTTTCCTGGTGATCATCGGCGGCGGCGTGGCAACAGCCGATGACGTGGTCACGATCCGGCGAACGGGGGCCACCGGTTGTATCGTCGGCACCGCTCTGTACGGGGGGATGCTCTTGTTGGCCGAGGCGATCGAAGCGGGCCGCGCCATCTAGCAGGGCCACGCCTTACCCCTGGCGCGACGAGCCCCGCGGTGCGAGCAGGTCACCGCGGGGCTTATCGTCGCCGATAAGGTGGCTGAGCAGCCCGGTGCCATCACTCCTCAAGCGGAAGATCGCTGCTCCATATGTGAGCGTAGATCTTCCACGAGCCGTCGTCCGCCAGCTTCGAGAGCACGAGGTACTTGCCCTCGTCCTGATCCGTCTCGCCTTCCACCTCGTAGCTGGCAGTGTAGGTGCCGATCGAGTAGGCGAGGTTGCCACCTGCGCCGTACTCGGTCGTGTTTATCGTAAGCGGAGCGTCGCCTCATTCGGCGCCAAGCGGAACGCGTCCTCGGTGTACATGGCCGTGAGGCTAGCCGCGTCGCCCATCTGGAAGGCCTCGGTCCAGTTGGCGTTCATCTCTGCGATGGCTTCCCCCAGGGCCTCCATGTCAACGGTCATCGCCATCTCCATGGTCTGGGCCCCTTCTTCGCCTGCCTGCTCGGCACAAGCGACCAGGCCCAAACACGGAACGAGCACCAGAACCAGGGCGGTTTTGGTGAGCTTCATGACGCCCCTCCCGCTGAACGTGAGCTGCTGAGTACCGCTGGCTCTCCAGTCCGGATGTGAATTGGGATGACGAGTCTAGGATAGCGGCGCGCCGCCGGACGGGCAACGGCGGCGTCTGGACCGGAGGGGCCGGTCGCCCTACCCTTTCGATTCGACGGCTCTGGCCAAGGAGGGGTGTTGGAGACAGGGAGCAAGCCGATCTGGGCGAAGTGGGAATTGCGCGAAGACGGTGGCCTGGAGGTCGTCGCTAGCCAGCTTCGCCGACGTGGTGACACGAGTCAGGACGGCGGGGGGCAACGCGGGCCGCTGGCGGCCCTGAGACTAACTGGGTGTCAGGCCTCGACGTAGCCGGCCATCACGCGCTCGACCACGCGCGGGTTGAACGGGTAGACAGCCGCTGCCGCCGCCAAGTCCCGCGAGTAGCCTTCCTGCTGACCCATCTCACGCTGGACGTCGGCGCGGCTGACGAGGACGTCGGAGGGGAGGTGGCCCCTGGAGATCGCCTCGCCGAAAGCGGCGACGGCCTCCTCGCGGCGACCGGCCTGGGCGTAAGCGTGGCCCAGAATGGATGCGACCTGGAAGCGCTTTTCGCCCAGCGCCATCGCCCGCTCCAACCGCGTGATGGCGTCATCCAGATGGCCCAGAGCCAGGGCGCTCACGCCAGCTTCCAGATAGAAATCGGCATCCAGCCCCTCGGGGTGATCGCGCACCATCTCCTCCAGCAACAACTCCGCCTCCTCAATGTCACCCAACCACCGTTTCAGGGTCGCCTGCTGGAATAGCAGGTTCGGGTGACGATCGCCCTTCGCCAGCCGCCGCTCGAGGGTCGCGGTCGCATCCGCCGCCTCCATCGTCACGAGAGCGGCCGCCAGCTCCCGGTTGGCCGAATCGACGCACATCTCGAACGGCAGGCGCACCAGCGGGAGCAGCGATAGCTGTCGCTCGTAGCGGAAACGCGCTTCCGGGTTCGCACCGCCGTGCAGCCAGTCGATGTTGCGGCCTCGCTCCGCCGCCAGCGCTATGGCGGCCTCCCGGAACGCCGGGGCCCTGCCCTGGAAGTGGTCGGCCGCGATCTCCAGCAGCTCGCCCGACACCGGCACCCGCTCGTCGAGAACGAGACAGGTAAGAGCCGCACCCCTCACCGTTCCGCTCGGGAAACTCGCCAGGTTCCTGAGCAGCGGAAGCGCGCCGCGAATCACGGCCAGCGCGCCGTCCAAATAGGCGAGCAGGTTGGCACCCGCCTCCTCGTAGGCACGCTCACCGTCGCACAGGGTGAGCGGCCAAATCAGCTTCAAGTATAGATCCGACTTCTGGCCGAGGTGCTCCTCGGGGTGAAGGGTCACGTAGTGAGCCGCACACTGTTCTGCCAGGAGCGGCACTACGACATCGACGCGATCGGAGAGGCCGTTCGTCTGTGGCTCGGCCCAGGGTCCTTCGCCGAAGGCACTGATGCCCAAGCAGGCGGCGAGCCCGAACAGCTCGAGCGCGTGCCTGTCGGTCGCCGGGCGATACGGCAGGTGTGGCGGCAGTTGCTGCGGGAGCCTGGGATCGCGCAGTGTGGCGAGGATCGCGTTCTCAAGCGGCAGCCGGTACGATGAACCGTCGGGGGCAACCGCGGAGCAGACGATTCCGTCCTCGTGCTGAACCCGTACGTCGGGCGTGAACGCCCCCCAGCAGGTGTGCACCAGCTCGCCCAGGTGGGCTGCCGCGCCCGAAACGAAGATCTTCTCGCTCTCCGTCAGGACGCTGCGACCTCTCATGCCGCGGCAGAGCGCGTCGAGGATCCCCACCGAGGGCCACCCGCTGTCCGGGATCAGCGCCGGGTAGGGGCCGAACATCCAACGCAACTCGCCCCTGAAGACTCCGGCGACCTCCTGGACCTCCGGCTGAATCATATGCGTGTCCCCTCGGCCGGACCTGCCGACGTGGATGGCGGGAGCCGATTACGAATTTCAGATGTTGGCGGGCCAGTAATTATAAGCGTCGGCAGCGTCCCCGCTAGACCCGGGAATCGAGGTGGGGACTAGCCGAAAACCTGCGTGAGCGCGTGGACCACCGAGGTTACCGTCTCGGGCCGCGTAATCACTATCTCGGCGGCGTTCAGCCGGTCGTTAACGCCGACCAGGAACGACTCGGAGCCGCGTGGCACGAAGGCCTGCACGACCAACCAGTCGCCCTCCGGACCCGCCTTGAACGCCCCCGCGTTCACCCGCGACATTTTCAGCCCGACGATTTCGGTGTCGAAGGTGAGGGATTCCACCCTGGTCGTCGGCGGCGGCAGCGGCGTCAGCGAGACCCCTGTCTTGCCGGCCAGCACCCGCAGCATGGCGGTGTAGTCCACGTCGAGAGAGCGGTGGAAGGTCAGGGTGTTGCGGTTCAGGTTGACCACGAAATGGAAGCGCGACCAGCCCTCACCATAGGAGAAAATGGCCTGCCAGCGGCGACGCATGGGATCCCCACCGGGCTCAGCCTCCGCACGGAAACGCAGCGGGCGGGGCGCTGCCTGGACCAGGAATGGTTGCTGGCCAACACCTACCCTACCAGCCTCGCGTCGCTGCATGGCCGGAAACCTCCTTCTACTGAAGAGAATGCGCGATCTTGTGTGCACCATATTTATAGCCTGCCACTGGGCGAACCGCAAATTTCTGGCCGCGGCCGGGGTGTGGTTGCGCTACCCGAAGAGTTGCTGTAAATCGTGCGGTCCCCGCACCATGCGCCGGGTCGGCGGCCTTCGAGCCGTGGGTACCGCCGCCGGGACCGGGGTCGACCTGTTGGGCCGCTGCAGCAGCCGAGGATCCGACGATGGAAGCGAGCCAGAGTAAGCACACCTCCGTGTCATTGCGCGAGAAGCTCACCGCCCGGCCCGTTCTCGAGCCCCTACTCTTCGTCAGCTTGGCGGTCGTCTACTCGTGGGTGATTCGGCCCACACACAACGACTGGCTGCGGATCCCCTTTCTAGTGGTCATCGTTCTCATCCCGTTCGCATCCAACCTCCTGCACCGGGACCGTCTGCGTGATCTCGGCCTGCGCTTCGACAATCTCCGGGCGTCGGCCCGCGAAGTGGGGATGGCAACCGCTATCGGAGCAGTCGCGATCCTGGCGGTCGGGACGCTCACAGGCGACCCCCACTTCCGCGACCGCATGGTCCAATCGTTCTTTGTGTATCCGCTCTGGGGGCTGATCCAGCAGTATGCGATGCAGTCGTTCACGTATCGCCGGCTACGCGAAGGTATCGCCCAACCCGGCCTCGCGGCTGCCGCCGCCGCGGCCCTCTTCGCCTCGGTTCACTGGCCTAACTGGCCGCTGGCGCTCGTGACCCTGGTGGGGGGCTATGTCTGGTGCCGACTTTTCGAGCGCCACCCGAACCTGATCACGCTAGCGCTCTCCCACGGCTGGCTCGCCGTACTGCTCCGCTATTCCTGGCCCGTCGACTGGCTTCGCAACCTTCGAATCGGGCCAAGCTACTGGGAGTGGGGACTGTAAACGGAGGTAGGGACCTCCGAAATCCCTACTTCCCAAAGTGCGGGTTCTGGATGATCCCCAGCAGGTTACCGAAGGGATCGATCACCGACGCCACCAAAATGCCCTCGCCGACATCCTGGATCTCGCTGTGCACCGGCGCGCCCAGCTCCTCCAACCTGGTCATCACGGCCTCGATGTCCTCGACGCCCCAGTAAGCTAGGGTGCCCCCGGCGCCTAGCGGCGAATCCTCCTCCACTGGGTGCAACCCGAGCTCGAAACCACCGACGTTGAACCCCACGTAGAACGGTTCATCGAAGTACGGCCTGAATCCCAGGACCTGGCTGTACCACTCCTTCGCCTTCTCGAGGTCATCAACCTCGTAAGCAACTGTTCTCAGCCCAAGAAACATCGTGCCCTCTTCCGGTTCGCTGACGATGATCGGGTCGGCGGACACCACATCCTGCGCGCCGGACTCCCCACTGTCCCCGCTACAGGCGAGCGACAGCACGGCCAGGGTGCCGGCTATGAGTGATGTCCGGAACAGCTCAATCCACGTAGAGTAGCTCCTCCCGCTAACGCTCGGAAGCTGACCTTGCCCTTCGGGTCGGCCACCGGCCCGGCAGCCTAACCCCCGGCAGGCGGCAGCCGTCAAGGCAATACGCCGCCTTTGGGGCGGGCAGGGGGGTGAGATTGATACTCAATACCATTGCGCCAACCCCCCCTCATTGCTTTATTCCACCGTCACGACAACCACGACAGCGCACGATTGCATCACTGCAGGAGGACGGTCAATGCCCCACGAACTTCCCTCACTCCCGTACGACTTCAGTGCCCTGGAGCCGCACATCGACGAGGGTACGATGCGGATTCATCACGGGAAGCACCACGCCGGCTACGTTAGCAAGCTGAACGCGGCGCTGGAGAGGCACCCACAGCTGGCCGACTGGCCGGTGGAGAAGCTGCTCGCACAGCTTAGCGAGTTGCCGGAGGACATCCGGACGGCGGTCCGCAACAACGGTGGCGGGCACGCGAACCACACGTTGTTCTGGTCGATCATGAGCGCGAGCGGCGGTGGTGAGGCGAGCGGCGACCTCGAGAAGGCGATCAAGGACGCGTTCGGCGACTTCGCCGGCTTCAAGGGACAGTTAAGCGATGCGGCGGCCGGCCGGTTCGGCAGTGGTTGGGGTTGGCTGTCGGTGGACTCGGGCGGAAAGCTGGTGGTTGAGAGCACGCCAAACCAGGACAGCCCGCTTCTCGAAGGCCGCACGCCGATCCTTGGTGTCGATGTATGGGAGCACGCCTACTATCTGAAGTATCAGAACCGGCGTCCCGAGTATGTCGAAGCCTGGTGGAACACGGTCAACTGGGAAGAAGTCGCACGCCGTTACGCGGCGGCGCATCGGTAGTCGGTAATCGGTGATCGGTAGTCGGTGTCAGGCGGTGCGGCCGCCACGATGACCGTGGAGGCCAACACCGACTACCGGCCACCGACTACCGGCCACCGGCCACCGGCCACCGGCCACCGGCTACCGGCTACCCTCCCCATCACCTCCGCGATAGACCTCTGCAAACACCTGCGCGAACTGCTCGAGCGTCGTCGGTGTCGTATTCTCTGGAGACCGCTCTTCTGCAGCAGCGACGAGTCCGTCGTTGAAGCCACGATACATCTGCAGCAGTGTGGAGGCGCCGCTCGGACTGCTACCCCTCCCCAGCAGCGCCTGCTCCGCATCCTCGAATGGAAACTGGACATACTCGAGGTCGGGCTTTCCAATCGCCTTACCGAGCACGCGGGTGGCCTCATCCATCGTTATATCACGCGGGCCTAGCAGCTCGCGGGTCGATTTCTCGGAGAAGTCCTTCTGCAGCAAGCGCTCGGCTGCGTACTGGCCGATGTCCTTCGCGGCGATAAGCGGGAGAGGGATGTCTCCCCGCATCGGCAGGCCGACCACCCCCATCCCGCGAATCACATCTATCTGCATGAAGAAGTTTTCCATGAAGAGTCCGGCACGGAGGTTCAGGACATTTACCCCTTCGAGTCCGTTGAGACGATCCTCCTCCCGGCGCAGGCCGGCGATGGGCCCGGTCCCTTCAGTGTGTTGCGCGCCGATGCTGCTGAGGAAGACGACGTAGTTGACACCCGCCTCATGCACCGCCGCCGCCAGCGACTCGCCGACCGCACGCTGCCAGGCAGGAAAATCGGGCACTTCGAATCGCGGCGGTATCATGCAATAGACGCCGACCGCACCGGAAAACGCGATGCTCAGGGTCTGGGCGTCGTCGACCGAGCCGACGTACGGCTGAGCCCCCTTTTCCACCAGCGGCCGGAGGTGGTCTTCGCTACGCCCGACCACCTGTACGTCAGCCCCCGCGGCAAGCAGAGCCTCGGCGACCACGCGACCGGTGTTCCCGGTAGCTCCTGTTACCACGTACATGTCCGGTCCTTTTTGCAGGGCAAAAGAGGTGTGTCGAGAGGGTTAAACGTGTCGCGCCACAGAGTCGCCCGTCAAGACCGCGGCGCCGGCCCCGTTTGAACCCTCCGTTCGGCGCTATCCCACCCCGACTCGTCCCCGATAAGCAGCGTTTCACAGCATAGCGGTTGCCGGGACGAGCGCACGACTCTTAGTATGGTTGAGTGGGCAGGTACCCCGCCGAACCTCTCAGCAGAACCAAGATCGGAGCGAATCGAAACGCAAAACCTTTTCGGCCGCCGCCTGGCTCTCTTGATCTTCGGGGCCTGGACCCTGCTGGGCGTTCTAATCGCTGGCGAGGTCGTCATCGGTTACCGCCTCTCAGGGCAGGAGTTCCCGGTCGGCGACGCGCTGATCTGGTACCTGGCCTGGACCTACACCTGGGCGCTGTTCACTCCGGTCATATTGTGGCTGCAAAGACGGTTCCCCTTCCGGCGGGGGCGCTGGGCCTCCACCATCGTACTACACTTCGTCGCGAGCCTGCTGATCGCGTGGATAGGCTCGCTGGTCTTCAATTTCACTGGACAGGCACTCGGCCACATCGAGGGTGGGACCGGCGTTCTCTTGCGAGAATCGCTCAGCATGTTCGTCGCGTTCCTGCACTTTGACCCGCTCTTCTACTGGATCATCATCGGCCTGGCATACCTCACCGAGCACTATCAGACCAGTCGGGCGCGGGAACTGAGAGCATCACAGCTGGAGACCCAGCTGGCGGAGGCCCGGCTTCAGGCGCTCGAAGCACAGCTTCATCCGCACTTCCTGTTCAATGCCCTGAACACCATCGCCGTCCTGGTCCGCACCGAGCGGAGCGCTCAGGCCGTGCGAGTGGTCACCGGGCTCGGCGAACTGCTGCGCCGGGCGCTGGACGGGGCGGGCGCCCAAGTCGTCCCGCTGAAGCAGGAGATCGAGTTCATCCGCCGGTATCTGGAGATCGAGCAGATCCGCTTCGGTGAACGGCTGGAGGTCGAGCTGTGCATCGAGCCAAGAACACAGGATGCGCAGGTCCCCTACCTCATCCTGCAACCGCTGGTGGAGAACGCAATCCAACACGGCATCGCGTCACGCACTTCGGCCGGTAAGCTGAGGATCGACGCCCGGCGCGATGATAGCCGGCTACAACTCTCAGTCCAGGACGATGGGCCCGGCCTATCCGAAGACATGGACGGCACATCCGGGAACGGCGTGGGCCTCTCGACCACCAAGGAGCGGCTTCAGCGGCTCTACGGCGACGACCACGACTTCGTGGTCGAGAACGCGGAGGACGGCGGCGTCATTGCCAGGCTCGACCTGCCCTTCAGCCTCGCCGTCGATGAACTGGGGGGCGAGGTCTGACCGCATGGAGAAGATCCGAGCGCTGATAGTCGACGACGAACCCTTCGCACGGGAAGGGATCCGAGTGCTACTCAGCGACGACCCGGAGATCGAGATCGTCGGCGAGTGCGCGGACGGGCGCGAGGCGGTCGAGGCAATTCGTGAAGGCTCACCCGACCTTGTGTTCCTGGACGTCCAGATGCCCGAGATGGACGGGTTCGGCGTGATCGACGAGATAGGGGCGAAGGCAATGCCCGTGGTGATCTTCGTGACCGCCTATGATCAGTACGCGCTGCGTGCGTTCGACGTGGCGGCCCTCGACTACTTGCTCAAGCCGTATGACGACGAACGCTTCGCTTCAGCGGTGCAGCGCGCCAAATCTCAGGTCCGCCGGGGGGCGGTCGGCGAGCTCGGCCGCAAGCTCGTTGCACTTCTCGAGAGCCAGCAGGGTGGACCGGACAGGGCGTGTACGACCCCCGATGACCACCTGCGACGCGTGATGCTCAAGACCGGCGGCCGCGTGATCTTCCTCAAGGCTGAGGAGATCGATTGGATCGAGGCGGAGGGTGACTACGTTCGCCTGCACGTAGGTGCGGACACCCACCTGCTACGCGACACCATGAAGCGTCTGGAAGCACAACTCGACCCGGCGAAGTTCGTGCGCACGCACAGGTCCACGATCGTGAACCTCGACCGCATCAAGGAGCTACACCCCTACTTCCACGGAGACTACGTGATCCACCTCAAGGACGGCACCGAGCTCAAGCTGAGCCGCAGCCGCCGCCGGGCGCTGGAGGAGCGGCTCGGCTGGCCACTCTAGGACTATGACTG
>JBDHHM010000069.1:0-7964 GCA_039589355.1 Gemmatimonadota bacterium
CTCGGCATCACCCGGGAGCGGGTGCGCCAGCTTCGCGACCGGGCGCTGAAGGAGCTGCGGGAAGGCGACCGCGGCGCGGCGCTGGCCAGCTTCTCGGCGGTCTAAGACGGCCTGACGGCAACGCCGACACATAACGAAGGGGCGCCAAGCGGCGCCCCTTTTCTTTAGCCCTGTGACCTGCAACCTTGTCTCCCCAGAATGCGTCTAACCGGGTGTCCCAGACCATTCGATCGCCCCAACAGCACCTGAGCTACCGGAGAGCGGGAAGACCGATGAACCCGACGAAGTTACTTCGAGTCACGCTGGCTTCGGCCGTGCTGCTCGGCGCGACGGCCATCGCGGCGGCAGCGGTCGAAACGCAGGTTGCGTACACTGTGATCGCGCAGCCCCATACGAACATCTTCCAGGTCCGGATGGAGATCTCCGGCATCAGCGGGCGCGAGCTGGAGGTCTCGATGCCCGTCTGGACCCCGGGATCCTACCTGGTGCGTGAGTACGAGCGTCACGTCAAAACATTCGCCGCACAGGATGGGGCCGGCCGGCCGCTCGGCTGGTACAAGGTCGACAAGAACACCTGGCGCATAGAGCTGGACGGCGCCGAGCGCATCCTCGTCGACTACGTCGTCTACGCCCGCGAACCGGGGATCCGCTGGTCGTTCGTCTACGATGAGGGGGGCCACGTCATCGGGCCGAGCCTGTTCATGCACGTGGTCGGCGCCGCCGACGCGCCCGCGGCCGCCAGATTCGAGCTGCCGGAAGGGTGGCGCTTGAACGGTGCCATCGCCCCGTCGTCCGCCGACCCGTACTTGATCTCGGCCGGCTCATACCATGAGCTGATCGACGCGCCCATGCTGATCGGCCACTTCGACGAGATCGAGTTCGAGGTGGAGGGTGTCCCGCACCTCATCGCCATCCTCGGTCCGCACAACGCCGACCTGGAACGGCTGCGGGACGAATTCACGAGGATCATCGAGGTCTGCTCGGAGCTGTTCGGCGGTCTGCCCTACGATCGGTACGCGTTCGTCTTCACGACGCTGACCGGCGGCGGCGGCATCGAGCACGCCAACGGCACGACCATTGGATTGAGTGGCCTCGACTTCCAGAGCGAGAGCGGCCATAACGCCGTGCTCGGCGTAACGTCGCACGAGTTCTTCCACGCCTGGGTAGTGAAGAGGATCCAGCCGCCTGCCTTCCGGCCTTACAACTACGAGGAAGAGAACTACACCGACGCGCTCTGGTTCTATGAGGGGTTCACCTCGTACTACGGCGACAGGATCCTTCACCGCGCCGGACTGCTCGACAGTCCCGGCGACCCCGTCAACCTCGTCACGCGATACCGGTCGACCCCTGGCCATACGGCGCAGAGCGCTGCCGCCGCGAGCTTCAACGCCTGGATCCACCTGTACCGCAGCGACGAAAGCTTCAACAACTACCACACCGACTACTACTTCAAGGGCAGCGTCATAGCCAACCTGCTGGAGCTGGAGATCGGGCACCGGACGCGGGGCAGCAAAGGCGTCGACGATGTCATGCGCATGATTTGGCAGTTAACCGTGGACGAGAGCGCCGCGTTCGACGCCGACGGGATCCGCGCCATCTGCGAGGAGGTAGCCGGCGGTTCGTTCAGGGAGTTCTTCGACCGCTACGTGTTCGGGACCGACGATATCCCGTTCGAGGAATTCTTCCGGCTGGCCGGATACGATCTCGTCGTCGACGAGGCGGCGACGGCACGCAGCAACAGCACGGGTTACATGGGCGTATACCTCGGCGAGTCGAACGGCCGGGTGCGACTGAACGGAATCGTGCGCGACGGACCTGCATGGCGCTACAGGCTGGCCTACGGCGACGAGATCATCGCGGTGGACGGCAACGAGGTCGCCGGCCTGGAGTCCTTCAGGGAGCTGCTCGGCCGGTCCAGCCCCGGACAGGTGCTCGAGCTCCTGGTGTCGCGAATGGGTCAGGATAGGACCGTCATGATGACTCTGGGCTCGCGGAGCGTTCCGGTCTACAGGTTCGTGGAGGTCGAGGAGCCGACGGAGGTCCAGCTGGCCGTCCGCCGCCGCTGGCGTCAGATCTCCGCTGCGGAGAACTGACCTCGGCGCCTTCCGCCACACTTGCCCCGCACTGCGCCCACCATAGCTTTCGTTCCGCGAGAACGCCTACCATCCACAGAACCGGAAACAGCCTATGTCGCATTCGCATCGCTTGATCGCGCTGCTGGCCGGGGTCACGCTGCTGGTCCAGGCCGGTCCGCTCGCCGGCCAGGACGCGTCCGGGACCGCTGCCGCGCCTACGCTCGTCGCACCGGAAGTCTATCTCGGTCATCCCGTCGGTGCCGACTTCAAGCTCGCCGATTGGGATAAGATCACCGGCTACTTCGAGCACCTAGGCAGCGCCTCCGCCGCCGTGCGTGTCGACACGATCGGCCGCACTACGCAGGGCCGGCCGTTCATACTCGCCATCGTAACGGGGCCCGACAACATGGCACGGCTCGAGGAGATCCGGCTCAACCAGGCGAAGCTCGCCGATCCCCGGCAGCTGGGTGAGGGCGAGCTCGAGTCACTGCTCGAGAGCCAGCCGGCCGTTGTTTTGATCAGCAACAACATCCACAGCACGGAGATCGCCTCGAGCCAGGGCGTGATGGAGCTGGCCTACACGCTGGCCACGGATCCGGAGCTGGCGACGACGATGGAGGATGTCGTGGCTCTGCTGATCCCGTCGGTGAATCCGGATGGCCAGCAGATGGTGTCCGACTGGTACGAGCGGACCCTGGGCACCCCGTACGAGGGCGGGCGAATGCCGTGGCTGTACCATTACTACGTGGGACACGACAACAACCGTGACTTTTACATGCTCACCCAGGTCGAGACCCGGTTGCTCACCGATCTGCTGTACCGGGGTTGGTACCCCGAGGTCGTATACGACGTGCACCAGATGGGGGGCAGCGGGGCGCGGCTGTTCGTACCGCCGTTCGACAACCCGGCGAACCCGAACATCGATCCTCTGCTCGTACGGATGATCTCGCTGTACGGGCTGCAGATCTCCACCGACCTCGAGGCGGCCGGCAAGTCCGGCGTCGTGAACGCCTCGCGGTTCGACCTCTGGTGGCACGGCGGGCTGAGGACGGCGCCCGCCCGACACAACATGATCGGGATACTGTCCGAGTCGGCCAGCGTTCGACTCGCCTCCCCGATCTTCCTAGAGCTGGATCAGGTCCGACAGCCGCAGCACGGGATCAACTTCCCGAACCCGTGGCCGGGCGGCTGGTGGCACATCCGTGACATCATCGACTACCAGTTGATCGCCGCGCGCGCGATAATCGGGCTCGCCGCGCGCGAGCGCCCCCTGCTCATCGGTAACTACGTGGAGCTGGGCCGCCGCGCCGTATCGACCGGCCGTGACGAGCCGCCCTTCGCCTATGTGATACCAGCGGGCCAGCGGGACATGGGCAGCGCGGCCGCCATGCTGGAGGTGCTGCGCGGCGGTGCAGTCGAGATCCACCGTGCGGATGCACCCTTCGAGGCCGACGAGCTAGCGTATCCCGCAGGCAGCTGGGTCGTGCTGATGGGGCAGCCCTACCGGGCTCACGCAAAGGATCTGCTGGAGCGCCAGGTCTACCCAGACCTCCGCGTCTTTCCCGGCGGCCCGCCCGACACCCCCTACGACGTCGCCGGCTGGACGCTTCCCCTCCAGATGGGCGTCGACGCGGTGGAGGTGCTGACGCCGTTCGAGGCCGACCTGCAGCAACTGGCCGACGAGATCCGACCGCCGGCCGGTAGCGTGACCGGGTCGGGCCCGGTGTTCATCGTGGCCAACACGACGAACGCCGCCAACCTGGCGGTCCACCGCCTGCTGGCGGCCGGCGGCAGCGTCGCCTTTCTCTCCGAGGCGGCGCAGTCCGGAGACCGGAGCTGGCCCGTCGGGAGCGCGGTGCTCCATGGAGCGGCTGCCCGTCGGATACTGGAGGACCTGGCGAGCGAAGAAGGACTCTCGGCCCAGGCTTTCTCGGGAACAGTCACCGGGCATCGGGTCGACGGCCTGCGGGTCGGCCTCTATCAGCCCTGGACCGCTTCGATGGACGAGGGCTGGACTCGCTGGGTGTTCGACGGCTGGGACCTGCCGTACTCGACGTTGCACGATGCGGAGATCCGCGCCGGCGATCTCCGGGCACGCTACGACGTGATTGTACTGCCCGACGTGTCGGCGAGCTCGATCGTCGAAGGGCGGAGGCCGGGTACCGTCCCCACGGAATACGCCGGCGGTTTGGGTGATACCGGTACCGCGGCGATCCGCGCGTTCGTGAGAGCCGGCGGCACGCTCGTCTGCATCGACTCGTCCTCGGAGTTCGCGATCGAGGAGCTCGGGCTACCGATACGGGACGTGCGCCCATCGGGCAGCGAGCAGCGAAGCGGGGACGCCTTCTACGCGCCCGGCTCGATCCTCGCCATTGAGATCGATCCCACCCACCCCATAGGCTACGGGATGCCCGAGGAGACGATCGCCTATTACTCGAACAGCCCACTCCTCGAGGTCGAGGAGGGAGCTCGTAACGTGACGGTCGTAGCGCGCTACCCGGAGGCGGGACAACTGCTCAGCGGCTATGCGCTGCACCCCGAGTACTTGAGCGGCAAGGCTGCGCTGGTCGAGGCGCGCTATGGATCGGGACGCGTGGTCCTGTTCGGATTCCGCCCGCAGTACCGAGGGCAACCACACGAGACGTTCAAGTTCTTGTTCAACGCCATCTACCGAGGCGCGTCGCAAGGGCCGCAGGAGTTGGAGTTCTAGTTGTGAGAGGGTGACCACTGAACATCGAACTCCGAGCTGGCCCCCGAACACTGAACATCGGACGTTGAGAATCGAGCATCGAGTTAGACCACGCCGTAAGGAGATAGCCCTGTCGTTTTTCTCGACTGGATTGCGCGCCCAGCGAACGGCCTAAGCTCTCCTGTTTGTCACCTCAACGTTATCGTGTCGATGTTCAACGAGTGACGTTCGATGTGCGAGCAGTCCCGTTCGATGTTCGATGTGGGATGTTCGGTGTACGACGTTCATTCGAAGTATCACCCAGTCATCATCCCGCCCTACCGCGCAGATAGAAGCGCCCTCCCGCCGTCGATCGAATGGATCCCGCCCGTTATCCACCCCGCCTCATCCGAGCACAGGAAGGCGCAGAGCGCCGCAATCTCCTCCGGCTGCCCTACCCGTCCGAGCGGGTGCGTCGTCTTCGAGTGCTCGAGGAACGCATCGTAGTCGGGCACGGCGGCCGCGGCGGTGTGCAGCTCGGTCACCACGACGCCAGGGTTCACGGCGTTCACCCGCACACCGTGCGCTGCCAGCTCGAGAGCCACGCACTGGGTGAGCATGTCGACAGCTGCCTTCGACGCGCAGTAGGCCAGCAGGTTGCCGTAGGGACGAAAGCTGGTGACCGATGAGACGTTGACGATGGCGCCGCCGTTCTCGATCAGGTGTGGCGCCGCGTGGCGCGTCACGTAATAGATCGAGTCGACGTTCGATGCGAACAGCCGTTCCCATTCCTCGGGTCGCGTGTCGAGGACACCGCCCGTACCGATGACGCCCGCCGCGTTGATCAAGTAGTCGATTCGGCCCAGCTGCTCGACACAGCTCTCGACGGCGGCCCGGACCTGCCCGTCCGACCGCAGATCCGCGACCGCGTGGTGCTCGAAGGTCCCCGCCAAGCGCTCTGCACGCCGCGCCACGGCAAAGACCGACGCCCCTTCCTCCTCGAGCCGTGCCGCGCAGGCCCGTCCGATTCCACTCGATGTACCGGTCACGAATGCGACCTTGTCTCGAAAGCGCATAGTTCCTCCTGAATAGCACTCCCACCAACAGGATCTGATTAGCCAATATCCGACATTCAGTGACCGGTTCTCAAGGCATCCGGGGTTGGGCGTCGGGGTGGTCGTCTCGCTCCGGCCTCCCCGACGCCCGCAACCGGAGGGTGAGCACCAACCGCTGCTGTCCCCTTTGGTCGCATGTAGCCGGGGGATGCTCCTGGGGCCTGTCTCGATTTGGGCCGGGAGGGGCCGGGGGACCGGCGAGCGAAGTTGGTTTTAGCGACCCGGCTCCGATCCTTGGGCCAAGTCTGCGGGTGAGCTGCCCGATGTCCTCGCGTGAAGCACCGACCCCGACTGCCGGGTCGACCGGAGCGAGCGGTCCCCCAGCTCCGACCCCCAGCATACACGGAATCGGGACTACCGGACTCCCACCGTGTTCACGATCAGGATGACCTCGCTGGGTTGAAAGAGGGTCCGGCAAGCGAACCCTCTTCCCTTTACCACGTAGACAGGAGCGCTGCTCAGGGATTCAGATAGTAGTTGACCTTGATGCTGAAGTAGTTCTCGCCGTCCGCATTGCCCAGCGCACCGAGGTCGCCGATCGGGTCGAACTCGCCGGTGAAGTCGAACGCCGTCTTGCTGGACGACCAGACGAAAAAGAGCGTCGAGCCTGCAAGGTACTCCCAACGAAGCACCACTGTCGACCGGAACTGCTTGAAGTTGAAGTTCGGATCGTCGAACGAGAGGTCGGTCTCGCCGTCGCGGTTCAGGTCGACGTGGTAAATGCCGGGGGAGGAAGGGTCGGTGCTCGGCTCATAGCTCAGCCGATCTTCCTCGTACGCCTCGAACCGATTGTCGTAGGCCGACGCGTGCGGGTCGACGACCTCGCTGAACGCCGTGTAGTCGCCGGCGGAGATGAACGGCTGCGCGTACAGCTGCAGGCTGAGGTCCGGCGTGAAGGTCCAGTCCAGCCGCGTGGTCAGATAGACCGTCTCCTGATCGAGCACGCCCATGACGTAGCGCGTCGAACCCAGGGCTTCCTGTGCGGTGACCCACGCCCAATCGTCGTGCGTCTTGTCGTACTCGGGGCCGACGCTGAGGCGCAGGTTGGCCCTCGGGCGCCAGGACACGAACCCGAACCCCCCACGGGAGGTCGACCGCTCATCGTCCATCCACTGAAAGGTCCCCATCTCCACGACGATTGGCTTGCGGTCGTCGCTATAGAACCCGGCCCACCAGTTCCAGGAGCCCGGGGCCAGCATCGAGGGGCCGCCGCGCAGCACGTTGGTGCTGGTCGCCTCGAACTGCCGGTTGACGCCCCCGAAGCCACCCCAATAGTTGAGCAGGGCGAAGCCGCCGTTGATGTTCGTGCCCGTCGCGGTCCGCTCACCGCCGAACGTCTGCCAGTTCCAGGCGTTCCAGTTGATGTTGTAGCGTCGGAAGATCTTGCCGGGGTCGTTCTCCCGATACTGAATCCATGCACTGTTTCGCCAAATATCGGCCCGTTGCTGGAAGCCGATGTCGTTTATCTCGAAGCCCGGCGAGGCCCAGTTGCTGGCGAGCGAGCCGCGCCAGTGGCGGCCGCCGATCTTCCTGAAGCTGAACGACCCGCTCGTGCCCGCCAGGCTGGTGCGGGTAGGGTCGTAGTCGAGATGGTCGGCATCGGGACGCTGGAAGTATCGGGCGGAGCTCGTCTGCGTCTCATCGATCGCCAGTTGCGAACCTGCGACGTACGAGCCCAGCAGTTGACCCTGCACCTCCCAGTCGCCGCCCCAGAAGCGGTGCCGCGCGTCGATCCCGCCGGCGTACGCACTCCCCCGCAGGTAGGGCATGGATCTTGGGAGCTGCCTGTTCGTCGCCGTGAAGATCGCACCGAAGGCGCTGCCGCCACCGTTGAAGTCCTTCTGCACCCGGGCCACGCCATAGTTGGTGAGCGGCTCGACAACATCCTCGTGCCGGACCCCGTCGCCATCCATGATCACGGCCTTCTCCTGGGCCGTGACCGCGTCGAGCACACCGACCGACCAGCCGTTCGCCGACTTACCCGACAGCTTGCCGGCCGCGATGATCGTCGTGTTATCCGGGTGGTCCACATAACCGCCGCGGGAATCGGCAGAGCCCTGCGGGCGGCGCCCGATGCGCCGCGAGTAGAACAGCTGTTCCATCCCG
>JBDHHM010000070.1:0-7920 GCA_039589355.1 Gemmatimonadota bacterium
GCGAAGAACGGGATCTGCGCGTCGCCGCGGAGCAGGACGATCTGGAGTCGGCGCGCGACCAGCGGTCGGAACAGCTCGCCCGACAGCACGCTCCAGCCGAAGTCGCCTAGGGCGGCGGTGTTGCTGGCCACGAAGAAGAGGTATCTGCCGCTCTTATCGAATACCGGGTACTCGGCGTGCACGCGGCCGCCGGAGACCTGGCTCTGCCGGCCGGTGCCAACGTCATATAGATAGACGGCTCGCAGGCGGTTCGACTCGTATCGCGAGTATGCGAGGAAGGCGCCGTCGGGCGACCAGGCGGGGTAGTAGCGATCCTGATACGAGTAGCTGGAGGTCGTGACACGGCGCGCGCCGCCCGTCTCAACGTCCAGGACCCAGAGCGCCAGGCGCTTGTCGGTGAAGGCGAGGTGCTTGGAGTCGGGCGACCAGGTGAGCTCGCGGTAGAAGCTGGGACGTGTCTCCACTTGGAACGACCGCAGCGGACCGTCGCCGCTGGCCGGACGCACGTGTAGCTCGTAATCACCCGGCTCGTCCGTGATGTAGGCGATCCACTGCCCGTCGGGAGAGATCGCGGCGTAGCGCTCCGCCGCGCCCGGCGTCTGAGTCAGGTTTGCCGAGGCGCCGGTGGTGGGGTCGAAAGTCACGACCTCACCGCGGACGCTGAAGGCCAGCAGATCGCCGGAGTTCGTAAGGGAAGCCGACTGGATCCAGCGCGCCCCACTTACGGTGCGTGGTTGTAGTTCCGACCTGTCGGGGTCGATTTGAACGCTGAGCGTTTGGACATCACCGGTGCCGCGATCGAAGATACTCAGCCGGCCGTCCCGGAGGAACGCGATCACGCCGCTGCCCGCGGAAGCCGATTCGATTCCGTACGTCTCGTATTCGGTTAGCTGCTCGACGAGATTTGTCTCCGGGTCAAAGCCGTAGAGGTTGAACGTTCCCGATCGGTCGGACACGAAGTACACCGTCGAATCGACCCACATCGGGTGCCGATCGTTGGAGTCCTGACGTGGCAGCTCCTGCAGGCGACCGGTCTCGAGCTCGGCGATCCAGATTCGCGAGGCCATGCCGCCGCGATAGTAGCGCCAGTCGACTCCCACCAAATCGAGCGGCGGGGCTATCGGGACATAGGCGATCCGTTCCCCATCTGGTGCGTACGAACCCGACCAGGCGCGGGGCAGGGGAAGCGGCTCGGGGAAGACCCCATCGATGGCCATACTGTACAGCCGGAAGACGGCCTCTTCATCGCGATGGGACATGAAAAGAACGCGGAGTCCATCGGGGCTCCAGCCGCGTGCGATGTCCATCTCGGGGTGGTACGTCAACCGCTGCGGATCGCCGCCGCCGGCCCCGATCACGTAGACGTCCCAATCGTCGACGCCTCGGCGCGAGAAGGCGATGCTCTGCCCATCGGGTGAAAAGACCGGGAAATCGTCTTCCTCCAGCCCTCCGGTAAGCCGCTCGGCCGCCCCACCAGTCCGCTCCACGCGCCACAGGTCTCCTGCATGCGAGAAGACCACGTGCGAGCCGCTCACGGTGACGCTGCGCATGAGCAAGGGCACGTCGTTGCTCGCAGTCGCCGGTACTGCGCCGGCCTGAATGGCGAGGATGACAAGTGCTGTGAGCGGGTTGATCATATCCTCTCTCCTGTGGATCTCGGGATTTTAGGCGTGACTCAACAAGTCTCGCTTTGTTTGATTGCTGACGCCAGGTCCCCGCGGCCCGCGTTGGCCCGGTCAGAGAATGAAAGAGCTGGGCGGTGTGGAAAGTTCCAGGCGCTCCTGCGAGCGATCTTCGCCTTCGAGGCGCCGCCTACGGCTGCGTCGGGTCCCGCAGGCGGGCTCTGGCTTCGGGGCGTTCCAGCGAGTCCAGTAGCCGTTCCGAGAATTCCTGCCGCTCCTCGAGCGACTCGATTCGGTCCGTCAGGCGGCTCACGACTTCGGTGAAGCGGGCGATCTCGGGGCCGGGCAGTTGCGACTGCGCCTCCCGCTCGCGGTTGCGCGCTTCGATCAGATCTCCCAAGCGCTTGGTGAGCGGGCGCAGGATGATGACGCCCGCAGTGCACAGGATGAGCGCCATTCCTATCAGGAAAGGTGCTAGATCACTTGGAGGCATAGGCATCCCTCCAGATCGCGGCCAGACTAAATTGGATCGTCCGGGCGAGCCCGGCCCGCGCGCCGCTGCTCCCCCGCTTCGCCCCGCCCCGGCCCATCGGTCAACTGGGTCTGCTTCCGCTCACGCTCGAGTACGCGTTCGGTGAAGTCGACGCGATCCTCGAGGCGATCCATTCGATCGACCAGCCGCTCCATCAGCTGCATGATCCGCTGGATCTGTGGATCCTGGCCGACTGATTTCTTCGCTTGCGCCTGCTCGATCACCTTGCCGATGCGGGTGGTGAGCGGTCGGAAGATGGCCACGGCAGCGATGCTGATGAACAGGACGATCGGTATCAACTCTTCGGGCATGGTGTTTCGCGAGTCTCCCCGTGGGTTCGACTTCGCTTAGATCATGACTCGCCGGTTCGGCCGCGACGTTCGCCCTTCGAGCCCGACGGAAGCGAGACTCCGGCATCCCCTTTCCAACCGCCGCTCCCGATCACGCTCTCGGTGAACTCCTGGCGCGTCTCCAGCCGCTCCAGCCGGTCCAGCATAGTCTCCATGACCTCAGCCATGCGAGTGGGATCCAGCCTCTCCGCCTGCTGGCGGTCGCGTCGCATTTGCTCGAGCAACTCGCCCAACTGTTTCGTGAACGGGCGAAAGATCGCCACGCTGGCCACACCTGCGGTGATGGCGATGACCATCACCGCCCCGGCGATCGGCGCGATTACTGCGGGGTCCCAAGGTCCCATGCTGTCTTTCCTCGCTCTCAAGGTGCGCTCTCAACTCCTCGTACGCCAGTCCATCTGGCGCGGTTTCAAGGGCGCCGGTCGCCGGAGCGGCGGATCGATACTCTGGCGTCTACTGCACACCGGATCATTGCCCGCTACCGGCCGTGCGCCCATAATCAGGGCCATGCTTAGGGTTGTGTTCTTGGGTACGTCATCGGCGCGGCCGACTGTGTCGCGCAACACGAGTGCGCTGGCCGTGCAGCGGGAGGGCGACCTATACCTGTTCGACTGCGGTGAAGGAACGCAGCGGCAGATGATGCGCTACACGGTCGGTTTCACCGTAAGGGAAATCTACCTCACCCACCTGCACGCCGATCACTATCTGGGCACGTTCGGGCTTTTGCGCACGCTGGGTTTGCAGGGCAGGGAAGAGCCTCTAGCGATCTACACGCCGCCCGGCGGCGAGGGCTTTCTGAGGGAGGCGGTGGCACTCGAGATGGAGGAGCTGCCGTACCCCCTTCAGATCGCGCCGCTCGAGCCGGGTGCCTTCGTCCGGCACGGTGACTACACGATCTCCGCCTACCGGGCGAATCACCCCGGCGGCGCCAACGGCTACGTGTTGCGCGAGGATGATCGCCCCGGACGCTTCTTCCCGGATCGGGCGACGGCGCTGGGCGTGCCGGCGGGGCCGCTCTTCGGACAATTGCAGCACGGTCAGACGGTCCGTTCAGAGGGCGGCAGCGAAGTGAAGCCGGAGCAGGTGATGGGACCGTCGCGACCCGGGCGTGTGCTGGTCTACACGGGAGACACGCGACCCTGCGAGGCGACGGTCGATGCCGCGGGCGGCTGCGATGTGCTTATCCACGAGGCCACGTTCTCGGAGGAGGAGGCGGAACGGGCGCAGCGAACCGGACACACGACGGCGGCGCAGGCCGGGGAGCTGGCAGAACGTGCCGGTGCTCGCCGGCTCGTCCTCACCCACCTGAGCGCCCGTTACTCCGATCGACCCTACGTGCTCGAGCGTGAGGCGAAGCGCGCTTGTTCCGGTGGGTGCGACGTTGTGGTCGCCTACGATGGACTGGCGATCGATGTATCGCTTCGGGAGGAGTAGTCGGCCAACCCTTGATCACGATTCGCGTACCCGGTGACAAATCGATCTGCCACCGCGCCCTCATGCTGGCGCCGCTGGCGGACGGCAGCAGCCGCATTCGCGGTTTGGCGCGTGGCGCCGATGTGGGAGCAACGGGGGCCGCGATGCGGGCTCTTGGAGCCTCATCGATAGAACCGTTCGAAGCGGGAGATCCCATTGAAGTCAACGGCCCGGTCCAGCTCCGGTCGCCGGAATCGGTCATCTACTGCGGGAACAGTGGGACCACCGCGCGCCTCATGATGGGACTCATAGCGGGCAGTTCGGCCGGCGCGACGCTGGACGGTGACGAGTCGCTTCGCCGACGGCCCATGGCCCGGGTGGTCGAGCCGCTTCGACGGGCCGGCGCGTTGGCGCGAGAAGTGGGTGAGCCCGGGCATCTCCCCATAGAGATCGAGGGTCGCGCCCTGAGCCCGATCGAGCACGAGGGCGAAGTGGCCAGCGCCCAGGTCAAGAGCGCGTTGCTTCTGGCGGGACTCATGTCGCGTGTGCCGGTGACCGTGGTCGAGCCCGGTGCCTCGCGCGACCACACGGAGCGTATGCTGCGCGCGATGGGC
This sequence comes from Gemmatimonadota bacterium, assembly GCA_039589355.1. Lineage (GTDB taxonomy): Bacteria > Gemmatimonadota > Gemmatimonadetes > Palauibacterales > KS3-K002. The sequence goes on from JBDHHM010000070.1 coordinate 4,532, forward strand.
GCCCACGTCGAGGCGGAGCCTTTTGGGGAAGGCATGCGGGTCAGTCTCCAGGCTCTCGCCGATCCTCTGAAGCCCATCGACATGGCGGTGCCGGGTGATTTTTCTTCCGCCGCGTTCTGGCTCGGATTGGCGGTGCTCGGTGGTTGCGGGGGTGGGGTCCGCGTCGAGGGGGTGGGGCTCAACCCTAGCCGAGCCGGCTTTCTGCGTGTCCTGGAGGCGATGGGTGCGAGCTTGGATGCGGTGACGACGCACGACGAAGCGGGCGAACCTGTGGGGGACGTGGTGGCGCGTCCTTCGGTGATGCAGGGCATAGAGATACCGCCGGAGTGGGTTCCGTCCTTGATCGATGAGATACCCATCCTCGCCTGTGTCGCCAGCAGGGCGGCCGGAACGACGGTCATCCGCGGCGCGCAGGAGCTAAGGGTGAAGGAAAGCGATCGAATCGCCGCTCTACACGCTAACCTGGTGGCTCTCGGCATCTCGAGTCGAGAACTTGCGGACGGCTTGGAGATCGAGGGCGGCGGTCGGGCCCTGAGCGGGGTTGTCGAGACCCGGGGCGACCATCGAATCGCCATGGCGTTCGGCGTGCTGGGCGCCGTGCCGGGCAACACCATCGCGGTGGACGACACGTCCTGCGCCCAGGTCTCCTACCCCGGTTTCTGGGACGAGCTGACGCGTATCGCCCTTCCGGAGGCCCAACCGTGATAGTCGCTATCGACGGGCCCGCCGGCTCCGGGAAGACCACGACGGCCCGGGAGGTGGCGCGTCGCCTGGGCTTTCTCCATCTCGACTCCGGCGCACTCTATCGGGCCTTTGCCCTGGCCGCCTGCGAGCGCGGATGGGTGGACCCGACCGGCGACGTTCCCAGGGAACGGATCGCCGAGTTGGCGGCGGCCAACGTCGACGGCGAGGTCGTCCATGGTACCATCGTGGCGGTGCTCGCCGGGCGCCGCCTCGCTGAAGAGATCCGGACGGCCGAAGTCACGGCGTGCGCCTCGAAGGTCTCCGTCCATCCAGAGATCCGGGACCAGGTGAACGCCGTGTTGCGTCATCTGGCGGCGCTGCACCCGACAGGGATCGTGTGCGAGGGGCGTGACATGGGCACCGTCGTGTTCCCCGAGGCGGAGCTCAAGGTATTTATGGACGCACAGCCCGAGGAGCGGGCTCGACGGCGCCTGCTCCAGCGGGGCGCGGATGTGTCGCCCGAAAGCGTGAGCGACGAATCGGCTCGCCTCGTCGCCCGCGACACACACGACTCGCAGCGCGAGGCGTCGCCGCTCAGACAGGCTGAGGACGCCATGGTCGTAGACACCACGAGCCTCAGCTTCGAGGAGCAGGTAACGCAGATCGTTGGGGCCGCACGACGGTTCCTGGGCTCAGGATAGCGCTTGACACGGCCGGAAACGGTAGGGTACATTTCACGGTCGTTTCCCGGGCGCAGCTTTAGTCCCTGTGGCGGAAGAGGTTAGCGAGCGGGTCCGGTACGCCGCCGGGATTCACAGCTAGCGCCCATCATCTATTTGGGACCTTTAACCGATGTGAGCACGCCGGTACCGGACACCGGCGAGGACGTCAAACCTGATGCTAAACGAAAACAACGAGACTATCACACCGACCGAAGCGGAGTCCGACATTCCCAGCCCTGAGCAGAGCGAGGTCACGCCGGAAGCTAGCGCTGCCGAGCCCGCGACTCCCGCACCGCCGCCCGAACCGAAGCCCCCTGAGCACGAACTGACAGAGGAACAAGTCGAGGAGAAGGCCCGGGAACTGGGTGTCCGCCCCGATCTCTTCGACGAGGGGGAGTACTCGGCCGAAGAGTACGAGCAGATGCTCTTGATGTACGAGGATACCCTCAAGAACATCGAAGAGGGCGAGATCGTCAAAGCAACGATCCTCCGGGTAACGGAGAACGCGGCGATCCTCGACCTCGGCTTCAAGTCTGAGGGTTCCGTTCCACTCGACGAGTTCCGCTCGCCGGAGGAAGCACAGCCGGGAGCGGAGGTCGACGTCTTCCTCGAGCGCCTGGAGGATCAGGAGGGCGTAGTCGTCCTTTCAAAGAAGAAGGCGGATTTCCTCCGGGTCTGGGAGCAGATCAAGGAATCCTTTGACGCCGACCAGCCGATCCGCGGCACGATCAAGAAGAAGGTCAAAGGTGGCGTGACCGTTGACATCATGGGCGTGGACGCCTTCCTGCCTGGATCGCAGGTGGCGCTGCGGCGCGTGCCGAACGTCGACGAGTTGCTCGGCCATGAGTTCGATTTCAAGATCCTCAAGCTGAACAAGCGGCGCCGCAACATCGTTGTCTCGCGTCGCGTGATCCTCGAGCAGGAGCGTGGTGAGAAGCGCGAGGAGCTGAAGCGCGAGCTCCAGCAGGGCCAGGTTCGCACGGGTGTGGTGAAGAACATCACGGACTTCGGCGCCTTCATCGATCTCGGCGGCATGGACGGCCTGCTGCATATCACCGACATGTCGTGGGGTCGAGTCGGCCGCCCCAGCGAGATCTGCAACATTGGGGATGAGATTGAGGTCAAGATTCTCGACATCGATTGGGAACGCGAACGGATCTCTCTCGGCCTCAAGCAGCTGGAACCGTATCCGTGGAAAGATGTCGAGGCGAAGTACCCGGTCGGCTCACGGGTGCGCGGCAAAGTCGTGTCGATCACGAACTACGGCGCGTTCGTCGAGCTGGAGCGTGGAGTCGAGGGACTCGTCCATATCTCCGAGATGAGCTGGACCCGTAACGTGCGGCACCCATCGCAGCTCGTTTCCATCGACGACGAGATCGAGGCGGTCGTCCTGCGCGTCGATCCGGAAGACGAGAAGATCTCCCTCGGGATGAAGCAGGCCGAGGAGGATCCCTGGCTCGCCTTGCCCGAGAAATACCCGCCGGGGACACGTATCCGCGGCAAGGTCCGCAACCTGACCAGCTTCGGCGCCTTCGTGGAGGTCGAGCCGGGGATCGATGGGCTGGTCCACGTCTCCGACATGAGCTGGACCAAGAGGATCCAGCACCCGTCGGAGGTGCTGAAGAAGGGCGACGAGGTCGAGGTCGTCGCGCTCAGCATCGATGTCGATCAGAAGCGAATTTCCCTCGGTCTCAAGCAGACGGAGGACGACCCATGGTACACTCTGGCGCAGAAGTACGCGCCGGGGACAGAGACGAAGGGCACCGCCGTCCGACTGCTCGATAAGGGCGTCGTCGTCGATCTCGGTGATGACGTGGAGGGTTTCGTTCCAGTCTCTCAGCTCGCCGAGGGTCAAGAGGTCCGCAGTCCGTCCGATGTGGTCAGGACCGGTGATGAGCTCGAGATGAAGGTGATGGAATCTGATCCCATCAACCGCAGGATCGTCCTCCAGGTCACTGCGCTGCCAGAGCGCACCGAGGAAGA
>JBDHHM010000071.1:0-9270 GCA_039589355.1 Gemmatimonadota bacterium
GACGGCCAGCGGCTTCCAAGAGGGACCGAGACCGCGCTCGATGTAGTACATCGGCCCGCCCGAGACCGTACCCTCCCACTTGTACGGGTCGAGATCCTCCTTCTCCACATCCCGGTAGCGCTGGGCGAGCGTCACCTCGGTGAACTTGGTGGCCATCCCGACCAACGCCGTGACCCACATCCAGAATAGTGCCCCGGGTCCGCCCCAGTGAATCGCGAGGGCGACGCCGGCGATGTTGCCGATCCCCACCGTAGCCGACAGCGCGGTGGTCAGCGCCTGGAAGTGGGAGACGTCGCCAGGCTCGTTCGGGTCGTCGTAGATCCCCGATGTGACCGCGAAGCCGTGCCCCAGCTTGCGCAGCTGCAGTAACCCGAGCTTCACGGTCAGGAACAGCCCGGTCCCGAGGAGAGCGATGATGACCCAAGGGACCTCTTCCCCCGCGATCGGAATCCCGCGATCCCAGATGTATCCGGACAGCGTGCCGACGATGTTCTCTAGTAATTCCATGTGATTTCGCAGTCTGGTGAAAGGCGTCTAAGGTCGCGCTACTCTACGGGCATGGGGTGGGGGTGTCAAGCAACGACCGGTCGGCTAGCGGGCGCGCGGCACGATCTTCGCCCAGCTAGAGGCGAGGTGGACGAGGTAGCTGGAGTACCGACCGACGACGCGTCCGGCCCGCAGCACATCGAGGAAGCCCTCCTTCCCGTCGAACTCCGGCACCTCGACGACGCCCCGCCCGATCTCGCGCAGCGTGTGGGCATCGGAGCCGGCGCCGCCCGCCAGGCCGCGCTGCTTCGCCCAGCGCCTCGCTTTATCATTGAGGGCCGGCTTATGGATGCGGGCGTTGAAGATCTCGACCACGTCGACATAGGGTTCGATCGCTGCCAGCACCTTCGGGCCGAGGCCTTTGCCGCCGGCGAACGGATGGGGCACGTAGACCAGCCCGCCTTGCTGGCGGATGGCCTGGGCGGTCTCGACCGCTGGACCGCTGGCGTTCCCTGGGGGATCTTCTCGGAGATAAAGAGCCCGGTGACATCGACCCCCTCCGCGGTCTTGACCTCTTCGCCGACGATCACCAGTTCGGGTGCCAGGTCGCGAGCTCTGAGGGCGCCGTCGATCTCGTTGTGGTCGGTGACCGCGATGCGGTCGAGCGCGCGGGCGCGAGCCGTGGCGACGACATCCGAGTACTCGCTGAGGCAGTCGTGGGAAGCCCGTGTGTGGATGTGAAGGTCTAGCCGTAGCGTGCTCACGGCGAGCGGCTCAACTTCTCGATCTCTTTCCAGGTCTCCCATGCCCGCCGCTCGAGTGCGGGGATGTCGGAGTCGTTGTCGATGATGAAATCGGCGCGCGCTCGTTTTTCCTCGGCCGCCATCTGGGCGGCGGCGACGGCACGGGCCTCATCGGCGCTCAGCCCGCGCTTGCTCACCAGTCGTTCGATCCGCAGATCGAGCGGCGCGTCGATGAGCAGCACGGCATCGAAGTCTCCTTCCATCGACTTCTCGTAGAGCAGCGGTACCACGCCGATCACGATGCGGTCGCCGCGGGCCTCCGCTTCGACGAAGAGCTCAGCGAAACGCGCACGGATCGCCGGGTGAAGGACAGCCTCGAGCTGCTCACGGGCGCCCAGATCAGCGAAGACGACGCGGCGCATGGCAGCACGATCGAGCTCGCCTTCTTCCGTGATCACATCTTCGCCGAAGACTTCGCCGATCAGCTCCAGCGCCGGGCTGCCCGGCTCGACCACTTCGCGAGCCAGAACGTCGGTGTCGATGACCGTCGCGCCCCAGCCGGCGAACAGGGCGACGACCGTCGACTTGCCGGCGCCTACGTTCCCCGTGAGGCCCAACTTCAACATGATGCGCTCCTCGTCAGGTCCCGCCCGCCGCGGTGGACTCCAGAAGGCCGCCGCCCGTCTCATCCTCGACGCCCAGCTCCTTGATGAACCGGTTCACCAGCTCCTCAACCCTCAGGCGGACGTCCTCGGCGGACAGATCGATTATCGGAACGCGCGCACCGGCCATCATCCCGTGACCGCCGGCGCTCCCATCCTTGCCGACCACCCTACGCAACAGCTCGCCCGCCGCTGCATCACGCAGCGAGGTCCGTATCGAGATTACGATGTCCTCCTCGAACTGCCCGATACAGAAGGACCAGTAAGCGCCCTCGAAGCGGAGGTAGAAATCGGCCAGTTCGGCGACGAGGTCCGGATAGTCGAGCATGCCGATGTACGAGATGATCACCGGGCCTCGCGTTCGCGCCCGCTCGAGCGAGCGATGCAGCGACTTGAAGTAGGGGCGGGCCAGATCCGGGTAGCGGATGCGGGAGATGAGCTCGCGATCGGCTCCTGGGTAAAGCGCCAGGCTCGCCTGGATATCGGCCTGTTCGGCTTCGCGCCCGAGATCCTGCGTCTCCGACTGGATGCCGTAGAAGAGGGCGGTCGCCACGTCCCCCACGAGGGGGACGCCGGCAGCCTGTAGATACTGCGTCATTATCGTACAGGTCGAGCCGCAGCCCTCTCGCACGTCACTGAACTTCACCTTTTTCGTCTCGCGACGCATCGGGTGATGGTCGATGACGATCGTCGCCTGCCGATCTTGCGGCAGAGAGTTATTGAGCGTGCCCGGCTGCGTGTCGACCAGCGCAATCATGTCGGCGTCATCGAAGCCCACACTGCTGGTCTGCTTCACGGGCAGCCTCAGCTGCCCGACCATCGTGCGGTTCTCTGCGCGACCGACGAAGCCGCCGAACCGGATGCGCGCCTCGATGCCGTCGAACGTCTCCACCAGCTTGAGCAGAGCGAAGGCGCTGGCCAGGGCATCGGGATCCGGGTTGTCATGAGGCAGGATGAGCATCTGGCCGCCGCCTTGCAGCGCCGCCCTCAGGTCGGCGAGACGCGGCTCACCACTACCGACTCGGCTATTCGCCTGTACATTCTTACTCACAGGGCCTCTCGAGGCTGAGTTCTCCCGGGCTCAGTCAGATCGGCGGTCGCAGATTCGCTTCGCCGGGATACGCTCTCCCTCACCCGCTCCACTAGAAGACTCCGGTCAGGAACGGGTTGGACTGACGCTCCCTTCCCACGGTGGTCTCCGGGCCGTGTCCCGAGTAGAGGACGGTGTCATCGGGAAGCGTGAGCAGTTTCTCGTTGATCGACTCCATAAGGGTCGTGTGGTCGCCGCCCGGCAGATCGGTTCGGCCGATCGAGCCGGCGAACACACAATCGCCCACCAGCGCGAATCCGTCGCCCACCAGACAGACGTGACCCGGTGAATGACCGGGCGTGTGACGAACCTCCAACCTCCCCCTCCCGACCTCGAGGATCTGCCCGTCCTCCAGCTCCCGATCGGGCTCGGGCGGCTGCTCGAGCTCCAACCCGAACCCCTGCGCCTGCATGGGCGCAGCGCGATACAGCCCGGCATCCGCAGTGTGCAGATACACCGGAACGCCGGTCTCACGCTTCGCCGCTGCTACGCCGCCGATGTGATCGAGGTGCGCGTGCGTGAGCAGGATCGAATCGATCTGCGCCCCCTCGGTCGCCGCGGCAGCCAGCAGCCGCTCCGCCTCGGCGCCCGGGTCGACCAGCGCACACCGCCCCGTCTCTTCACAGATCGCCAGATAGGCGTTGGCCTGCAAGGGCCCCACCGGAAAGCCGATGATCTTCACCCGTCCTCCAGTTCTACGAGAAGATAAGGTCTAGCCGGAGACAGCAAAAAGGAAGGCCCGCTTGCGCGGGCCCCCGTGCACCGCCGCCCTCGTCTCTCAAACGGCGAACGAGGACCCGCAGCCGCAGCCGCCGGTGGCGTTCGGATTGGTGAAGGTAAACCCCGAACCCTGGAAGGAGCTATGATAGCCGATCACCGTGCCCTGCAAGTACTGCGAACTGAACGGATCGACGAACAGACGAATCCCGTTCGACACTATGACCTCGTCGTCCTCACGCGGCTCTTCCTCCAGGTTCAGCCCATACTGGAAGCCGGAGCAGCCACCCGGCAGCACGGCTACCCGCAGTCCGGCCGCCTCGGGGTTGAGGTTCTCCTGCGCCAGAAACTCGCGCGCCTTTTCGGCGGCCTCGGCGGTGAGGTCGACCGAAGCAGTCTGTTGCGTCTGAGCCATCTATCTCGTTCTCCCTAAAGTCGTTACGGTCGGGACACTAACGATTATCGATACTCGGATTCTAGTCGTGTGCGCCCTTCTGTCAACGCAAACGCCAGCCGCAGGGTTGCACCAACCGGGGTCGATCTCAATTCCCAATATCCGACAGCCAACGCCCGGTTCATCAAGTGGCCTTCAAGAGCCAAGACCCAAGGTCCAAGATCCGATGATCACCGATGATTGGATCTCGGGCCTCGTTAGTTGAGAGCCACTTGGTCGCCTGATGACTGGACGTCGGATATTTGATATTGAGTCTCTTAACGTGTCGCCTGCCGCTCCTCTTTCAACTCTGTGAGGTACTTCTCGGCAGCAACAACAGCGGTCGTCGCGTCCCCGACGGCCGTCGTGATCTGGCGGGTCAGCTGCGCGCGGCAGTCGCCGCCGACGTAGAGCCCCGGTATCGACGAGCGCATATCGCGATCGGTGATCAGGTAGCCGCCGGCGTCGTGCTCCGCATGATCTTCGAGCAGTCCGGTGTTGGGACGGAAGCCGATGAAGACGAAGAGCCCGGTGGCGTCCAGGGTGGTAGCCTCGCCGGACTTCACATTCTTGAGCCGCAGCCCCGTCATCCCCTTCTCGTCCCCGTGTACCTCCTCGATCACCGAGTTCCAGATCACCTCGATCTTTGGGTTCTCGAAGACCCGCTTTTGCAGGATCTTCTGTGCACGGAGCTCGTCGCGGCGGTGAATGAGGTAGAGCTTGTCGACGTAGCGGGTCAGGAACTCGGCCTCCTCGGCGGCCGCGTCGCCACCGCCAGCCACCGCGATCGTCTCGCCCTTGAAGAAGGCGCCATCGCAGATCGCGCAGTAGCTGACGCCGCGCCCGGCGAACTCCTCTTCGCCAGGGACCTCGAGTTTGTTGGGTGTGCCGCCGGCGGTAAGGATGACCGCCTGGGCCCGATACACAGGACCCTCCACCGTGGTGACGCGGAAGTCGCCGTCCTCGAGCTTCTTGATGCCGGTCACCGTCACGGTATCGATCTGCAGACCGAACTTCGTGGCGTGCTTCTCCATGCGGTCGGCCAACTCGCGGCCTTCGATCTCGGGGAGCCCGGGGTAGTCATCGATGAGATCGGTATTCAGCAACTGGCCGCCGGGGAGCCCTCGTTCCAGGGCGACCGCTCTTAGCTCCGACCGTTTCGCGTAGAGCCCGGCTGTGAGCCCGGCCGGACCCGCTCCTATGATCACCAGCTCGAAAATTTTCTCGCTCACGTCGTTCGTCATCTCTCGATTCTCATATCTATATCGCGTCGATCCGTGACTCACACGCCGGCGCGCTCCTCTGCAGCGTCACGCAATCTAACGTACCATTCGTAAGGGACCGGCTGCGAGGCCAACTGCCCGCGGCGACCGTCGTGTGGGCCGTGCCAGTCCGAACCGCCGGTCTCGAGAAGCCCGTGCTGCGCGACGAGCCGGCGGAGCCGTCTCACTTCGTAAGGCCCGTGCTCGGAATGAAGCGTCTCGAGCCCGTCGAGTCCGGCGTCCACCAGCGCGCGGATAGCCGACTCGCTGTGACTCTTGCCACCGTGAGCCAGGACCGCCAGGCCGCCGGCCTCTTGAATGCGGCGGATCCCCTCGGCCGGGCTCATACGCCAGGTCGGGACATAAGCCGGCTGGCCTGCGGCTATGAAGCGATAGAACGCCTCGTTGTAGACCTTGACCCAGCCGCCGGCTACCAGAGCGCGGGCCACGTGCGGGCGCGCGATCAGCCCCTGCTCCGATGCCTGAGCCTTCACATCGTCCAGCGTCACATCCACTCCCAGCCCGTTGAGCTTCCCCACCATCTCCTCCGCCCGTTTGACGCGAAGCTCTCGCGCGCTCGCCAGGTACTCGACGAGCTCGGCGTGGCCGCGATCGACGAAATAGCCGAGCAGGTGCGTGGACCCGCTATCGTCGTAACAGGAGAACTCGATCCCGGGGACGAACTCCAGCCCAAGCTCCGCAGCCGCCTGCTGCGCCTCCTCGACACCGTTCAGCGTGTCGTGGTCGGTCAGGGCCACAGCACTCAAACCCGCTTCCTGCGCGGCGGCGATCACTGCCGCAGGCTCCAGCAAGCCGTCCGAGCGGTTGGAGTGCAGGTGGAGATCGACCCTATCGGCGACGTTCCCCGGCGCGTCGAACCCGTCGCTATCCATCACGCGTTAGCCCATCCCTAACAACAATCTTGGGTTCCCGTAACACAGAGGCCGCGAGCCGGTGGGCCCACGGCCGACCGCGCTAAGCTACCCGGGCGGTCCAGAGAGGTCAACGGACGGGGGCCGGGCTCAAGGCGCCGGCCACCGGATTGACATGTCTGGGAGACCGGCCGACTTTTAGCCCGGACGAAAAATCATGGCGACAAGACAAAGTGGCGACCGGTCTCATGCCGTAGAGGACTACCTGAAGGCGATCCGGCACCTCCAGATGGAGAGTTCGCCGGTCAGCACCTCGGCCCTTGCCCAGTTGCTCGAGCGCTCACCGGCCTCGGTGACCAACATGATCAAGAGCCTGGCGGAGCGCGGCTTCGTAGAACACGAGCCCTACCACGGTGTGCGCTTGAGCGAGGCGGGCGAGCGGGAAGCGCTGCGGATCATCCGGCGGCACAGGGTGATCGAGGCGTACCTGATAGAGAAGCTGGGCTACTCGTGGGATCGAGTGCACGCCGAAGCCGAGCGTCTCGAGCATGCAGCGTCGGACGAGCTCGTGGAGCGTATGGCGGAAGCTCTCGGCCACCCCGAGCTGGACCCGCACGGCTCTCCGATCCCAACGGCCGAGGGCGAGGTAACCGAGCTGAGGTACCCGGCACTGTCCGAGGTGGGCGAGGGTGCGAGCGTGATCGTCCAGGAAGTAAGCGATGCAGACGAAGGGCGGCTTCGCTACCTTGCAGAGTTAGGCCTCTACCCCGGTACGAGGGTCGAGGTCATGGGGCATGACCCCTTCGAGGGGCCGATCCGCGTGCGGGTGGCCGGGCAGGAGCGGTCGCTGGGTCGCGGCTTGGCAGAAATCGTCAGGGTAGAGTTGCAGGGCGACGCAAACGATGGTGGCGCGAGCGAAGACGCCACCGACAACTAGCATCGGAGACCATGGCCAGCCTCAAAGTCGATGGTGACGTCTGGAAAGCGCGCCTGGGCCAGGAGCGGCCGCGCCCGGGTGTTCGCCTGGTTCTTTTCCTCAGCCAGCCCACGGGCCAGCGCCCGTATCGTGTCGTCGAGGTGCCCGAGGACAGATACTCCTCGCAAGGCGACATCGACAAGCTCTCCAAGAAGCAGCTGCTCGAACTCTACGAGCGGAGTACATCGATGGACATCCCGGTCTACCGGTCGGATGAGGTGAACGACGTCAGGAAGACCTAATGTCGTAGTGAACGTCGGACATCGAACATCCAACACCGAACATCGAGCTAACACCCGAGCGAAGAACACCAATGTTCAGCGTTCAGTCCTCGATGTTCGGGTGTTTCCTTCAAGGTTCGATGTTCAATGTGCAATGTCCAACGTTCACTACAATATCAAGGGATAAAATTGTCATCGGCCGACAGGGTTCGAACCGTCGCCGCGATCAGCTCCGCCGCCCGCTCAAGGTCCTCCAGCGCTACCATCTCGTTCGGTGAGTGCATGTAGCGGTTGGGCACCGATACCAGCGCCGTCACTATGCCCATCCGCGCCGTCATGATGCTGTCGGCATCGGTGCTCGTCCTGCTCGGTGTCGCTTCGATGGAGAACGCGATCTCCTCACGCTCCGCCACCTCGACCAGGCGCTCGAACAGGACCGGGTTGACGGCAGAGCCCCGGCTGAGAACCGGGCCGCCGCCCAAGCGATGGTCACCGTGGCCCTTCTTTTCCGCACCCGGGTAGTCGGTCGCGTGGGTCACATCGATCACGATGGCGATCTGCGGGTCGAGGCCGAAAGCGCCGGGCCGCGCGCCGCCTCCGCCGACCGCGATTTCCTCCTGGGCCGTCGCTACAGCTACCGCCGCCGCCGCCGGCCGGTCGGCTGCCAGTCGGCGCAGAGCCTCCAGTGCCACGAGCGCGCCCATCCGGTTGTCGATGCTCCGCGACGCTATACGCCCATGCGGGAGTTCGACAACATCGGCGGCCAGTACAGCCGCGTCGCCGACACGCACCAACTCCCGCGCCCCTGCCCCGTCCTTGGCGCCGATGTCGATCCAGAGGTCCTTGATCTTCGATGCCCGATCGCGGTCGTTCTTTTCCTGTAGGTGGATCGCCTTCTTACCGATCACGCCGCGGATCGGGCCGCTACGGGTGAGGACCTCGACGCGCTGCCCTACGATGACCTCGGGATCCCAGCCACCGATGGTGGAGAAATAGAGGAAACCGTCGTCATCGATGTGATTGATCATAAGGCCGATCTCATCGATATGGCCCGCCATCATCACGCGGGGGGCGCCCTCTGGGTTGACCGCGGCGAAGCTATTACCCGCGACGTCGGCCCAGACACGATCGGCGAATCCTCCTGCCTCGTCGCGCCACGCGTGCGCCGGCGCGCTCTCGAATCCGGACGGTCCGGGCAGGGCCAGCAGGTGTCTTAGGAACTCCACCGAGTTCGCCTTCATGGTAGTCCGTGTTCTCGCTTTGAGTGGCTATTCTATCAATAGAACGGTGCCGGCCCCGGGTGGCTCGTGTCGCCAGCGCTTCTTCGGCGGCCGCTTCCACCTCGGCCGTGACAGCGGACTCCACATCCGCCAACACGGCACGGTTCGATTCCAGCGCAGAGCCGGGCGCCACCGGCTCTCCCGTCCTCAGGTCGAGTGCTCCCTCGGCGAGCCACGTTTCGTAGCTGCCGATGGGATCGCGGCGCCCCCAGAAGGCGAACGTCTCGGCGGGGAACAGTTCCCGCGCCTCACCCTCGTCGTGCGTTGCATGGCCGCCCATCCGGAAGGTCTCGGCTGTGAGCAGGACCGGGCCGGCGCCCGAGCGACACTTCTCGACCGCCCACCCGCGTGGTGGTCATCTAGCAGCGTGCCCAGCGCCACCTGGTTGTTCTGTATGACGAAGATGACTGGCAGCCGCTGCACGGTTGCGAGGTTGAACGCCTCGTGCACTTCGCCCGTCTTCGTCGCGCCATCGCCCACCCAGGTGAGCGCTAGCCGCTTCGACCCCTGCAGGCGGAAGGCCAGCCC
>JBDHHM010000072.1:0-7863 GCA_039589355.1 Gemmatimonadota bacterium
CTCACGGACCTGCGCGATGAGAGCGACCGCGACGGAGTACGCATCGTGCTCGAGCTCAAGCGCGATGCCAACCCGCGCAAGATACTCGAGACGCTATTCCTCAAGACGCAGCTGCAGAACACCTTCGGCGTCATCATGCTGGCACTGGTCGACGGCGTCCCGCGCCAACTCAACCTGAAGGAAGCGCTGGAAGTCTGGATCGCCCACCGGCTGGCGGTGATCGTGCGGCGCACGCGCTTCAACCTGGCGAAGGCGGAGGAGCGGGCGCATATCATCGAGGGGTTGCTCGTCGCCCTCGACCGGATCGACGAGGTGGTGAAGATCATCAAGTCCAGCCGGACGCCGGAGACCGCCTCGAAGAACCTGCGCTCGACGCTCAAGATCAGCGTTAAGCAGGCGTCGGCGATTCTGGCGATGCGACTGAGCCGCCTGACCAACCTCGAGACGCGTGCGCTCAAGGAGGAGCTCGACCAGGTTTCGCGCAGGATCAAGACGCTTGAGGCGATCCTCGCGGACGAGAAACGCCAGCGCGACCTGGTCCGGCGCGAGTTGAGCGTTATAGCCGAGCGATACGGCGACGCCCGGCGAACAGAGATCCTTTCGGGTGAAGGCCGCTTCCCGCTGCGCACCGGGGACGCGGCGCAGGAGATGCACCTCTTCCTGACCCACCATGGTTATCTGAAGGCGCTCGCCGCACGCAGCGCTGACAACGACGGCGGCCTAGCCGCGGCGGAGAGCCTCGAGCAGGGACGCGACGACTTCGTCACTCGTTTCTGGCTGTGCAAATCGGACGATCAGCTGCTCGCCTTCGCCGGTGACGGCCAGGTATACGCGACGCGGGTGGACGACCTGCCGCAGGGCACGCGCTCGTCGCGCGGGAATCGCGCGCGCGACCTGTTGGAGCTGGACGAGGAACCGGTCGCCGTGCACACGGTCCGCGACTTTACCGACGACCGCTACGTTGTGATCGTTACCCGCAAGGGCCGCGTCAAGAAGACGGCGCTCTCGGAGTACAGGAACATCCGCGGCGGTGGCATTATCGCAGCGGGCGTCGAGAAGGGCGACGAGATCGTCGACGTCCACATCACGGACGGCCAGAGCCAGCTCATCGTAGCCACGCTCAAGGGCCAGGTGATCCGCTTCGACGAGTCGGAGGTCCGGCCGATGGGACGTTCCGCCAACGGCGTGAAAGGGATCGCCCTGGCACGCAGCGATCGAGTCACGGCGTTCGTCGCTCCACGCCGCGACGCCACTCTCCTCGGCGTCACCAGCGAGGGCTATGCGAAGGTCATGGCTGTCGACGACCTGCGCGCTCAATCGCGCGGCGGCAGAGGCGTCCATCTACTGCCGCCGCGCCTCAAGGCCGGCGAGCTTGTAGGTTTCCTCGACCTGCTACACGATGAGGGGGCGGTGGCCGTTACCCAGTCGGGCGACGCCGTACGGATCGAGATGCCGGGGGTGGGGAACGGTAGTCAGCCCACGAAGCCCGTCGTGCTGCCGCTGCGCGGCCGCAAGCTCACCGCCGTCGCCCGCTCACCGATCCGGCGCCAGACGCAACGGGTTGGCGATGCCCAGATGAGCCTGCACATTTAGGGTCCGCAATCTTTCGGATCTGGATACCGGCGGGGAAGGACTCGATGGAGTATCGCAGCCTGGGCAATTCCGGCATCAAGGTTAGCACTATCTCTCTCGGCAGCTGGCTGACTTTCGGCCACAAGATGGACGAGAGAGTCGCGCTTGAGTGCGTGCAGCTCGGATTCGAGCTCGGAATCAACCTCTTCGATACTGCGAACGTCTACGCCATGGGCCGCGGCGAGGAGGTGCTGGGAAAGGCTCTGAAACCGCTGCCGCGGCACGAGTACGTGCTAGCCACCAAGGCCTACTTTCCCGTCGGACCCGGGCCCAACGACCGGGGCCTCTCCCGCAAGCACATCTTCGAGCAGGTGCAGACGAGCCTGCGGCGGCTGGGCACCGATTACGTCGACCTCTTCCAGTGCCACCGGTACGACGAGGAGACACCACTGGATGAGACGCTGCAGGCGATCGATGACCTCATCGCGCAGGGGAAGGTGTTGTACGGTGGCGTCAGTCTGTGGTCGGCAGAGAACATCGGCGACGCCGTGAAGCTGGGCCGCGAGATGGGACTGCGACGGCTGATCTCGAACCAGCCCCAGTACCACATCTTCCAACGCGAGATCGAGACGAACGGCGTCATGGAGATCTGCGCTCGCGAGGGACTCGGCCTGATCGTCTACTCGCCGCTGGCCCGCGGGATGCTATCCGGCAAGTACGAATCGATCGGTGACGTGCCACCCGATTCACGCGCCGCCGATCAGATCGGCAGGACGTTCATGGGGCCCTGGTTCACCGAGGAGGGGCTGGGAAAGGTCCGGGCTATGAAGGTGCTTGCCGAGGAGGCGGGGCTGACGCTCCCGCAACTGGCGCTCGCCTGGTGCCTGCGACGTCCCGAGGTCACTTCGGCCATCGTCGGCGCTACCAAGGTCCAGCATGTCGAGGGCAACGTCGCGGCGGCCGGCGTCGAGTTGAGCGAGGATCTCGTTGCAGCGATCGACCGGATAACGGAGGACTAGCAGGTCGCTGAAAAAGGTCAGTGGATTCGGGTCGGCGCCGGGGTCCCCCTCGCTTCACCGCTCGCGTGCGCCGCACGAGTGAGTGGCACCGCCCTTCGTCGCTCACGAGTTACGCTCCGGGGAACCCCGCCGCCTCCCTCGCGTACAGCTGCCGTCGTTTTTCAGCGACCAGCTAGTCGCGCTTCAGCGGCTCGAGGAAGATCTCCATGACGCCGCCGCAGACGGCGGGGCTCCAGGAGAGGTAGTCGTCGGTCAGCTCCACCCGGATGAGCTTTGGAACACCGCTCTCGATCACGTCCTCGGCCGCCAGCAGCACTTCCGCTTCACCGCACCCACCACCGATCGTGCCGATCGTTTCGCCGCCCGCCGCGATGAGCATCTTGCTCCCCGCTCCCCGTGGCGTCGATCCTTTGACACGTATTACAGTGGCCAGTGCCATCGGTTGACCGACCTCAGTGGCCCTGGCAACGGCGGTATAGATCTCGCGATCCTCCATGCTCACCGACCCCCTTCCGGCCGACGCGCGCGCGCCACGCGGTCCAGCACGCGCTCCTCTTCGCTCAGCTTCGCGCCGCCTCCGCCCCTGCGCGTCGCCACGATCTCGGCCGCGATGGCGAGGGCGATCTCTTCCGGCGTCTCGGCGCCGATGTCCAAACCGATCGGCGCATGGACTTCCTTCAGCCGACCGGGCTCGACCCCGTCACGCACCAGCGCCTCGAAAGTGGCCCGCACGCGCCGCCGGCTACCGATCATACCGAGGTAGGCGGGCCGGGCCTCCATCTTCAGTAGCTGCAGGATGCAGTCGTAGTCGTACTTATGCCCGCGGGTCACCAGCACGATATAGCTCTCTGGCCCGATCGCCACGCCGTCGAACGCATTGTCGAAGTCAACGACGCTGATCCGCTCGGCCTCCGGGAACCAACCCTGGTTGGCATACTCGGGACGGTCATCGGTGATCGTCACGCGAAAGCCGAGGGTCGCGCCGAGGCGGCAGAGCGGCCGCGCGATGTGGCCGGCGCCGACGATGTGCAACTCTGGGATCGGGTGCTGCGACTCGATGTAGATCTCCCAAACGCCATCGGGCTGCTCGATCTCCACGACACCGTGCTCGCGCGCCGCCAACGACTCCCGGGCGCGTGCTGCGGCCTGACCGTCCAGCCCGGGTCCGCCCAGCGTCCCGTGGAGCGCCGACTCCGTAACCACGAGCCGCCGGCCGACAGCCTGCTCGTCCGGCGCCTTCACCACGGTCACCAGCGCGACGGGCTGACCACCCTCCTGCGCAGCCAGCGCCCACTGCGCGGCCCGCGCCGCGGAAACATCTCCTTCGTTCAACCGGGTTCTCCCAGGTGCTCCTCGTAGTCAGCCGCCGTGTCGATATCGATGAGAACGCCGGGGTCATCGACATCCACATCGACCAGATCATCGGCGTGCGCTCGTGCCACAGTGCGGGCTCCGTCGGGTAGCTCGTCGCTCAACAGCTCATCGAACACCGTCGCGGCGAACAGCACCGGATGGCCGTGCCGGCCCTCGTGGGACACGCGTACCACAGGCGCACGGCAATCCTTGAACGTTTCGACGATCGCGCTCACGGTACCCGGTTCGATCAGCGGGTGATCCACCGGAACCACGACCGCCGCCTCTGCCGTCGCGGGCAGCGCGCGTAGCCCGGCCCGCAACGAGTCGATCTGTTCGGGGCCGCCACCGCTCCGGGCCGCGCGGGCTCCGGAGCCCGAGGTGAGGCCGAGAAGCTCCGGCTCGTCGACACCCAGCACGACGACGATGTCCTCGCAGCCGCCCTCCCGAAGCACGCGAACGGCATGCTCCAGAAAGGTCTCGTCGCCAACCTTCAAGGTCTCCTTCGGCCGGCCCATTCGTTGTGACCGGCCGCCGGCAAGCACGATTCCGGCGATCATCAGTCGAGGGTCAACACGATCGACGGTACGCCTTCGGTCGCATCCACGCTCAGTGGGCCCGGGTCGGAGAGACGGACGAGCGGGACCACGGTGTGCGGCGCACCCGACGCCTCGTCCAGGCCGAACAGGAGCACCCTCTTCGGAACCCACTTGTCGCTACCGTGGATCCCCAAGCGGATCTCGCCGGCATCACTGCACGCCAGGTCGTCCTTCGTGAAGGGCACGTCCACCGGTATCTCGTAGATGTTGGCGGTGTCGATCTCCAGGTCCGTCTGTGGAGTATCGGTGACGACATGGTGCGCCACGACTCCGGCATCCGTCTTCACCCGCACCCAGATCGGATCGTCGGTCCCCGCGTACGGCGCAGCGTACGTGACGACCACCACCAACATGCGCCGGATTAGCGTGTCGCCCGCTCCGGCAGAAACGCGCCGGACATCAATCGACGGAACGCCGACGCGCTCGTCGCCGCTGAGCGTGCCGGTCAATTTCATATCCAGCGCCAGCGGGATCGTGCCTTTCTCCCTCGACCTGGCCCAGACCAGCGCCAGCTCCGGTTCCCAGGAGCCGATCTCGTCGAAGCCGAGCCGGACCTGGAGATCTTCCGGTCTGATCAGTTCGTCGGTGAGATTCTCCACCCCCTCGAGCGGCGAAGCCTCGAAGTAGTAGAGGCACTCGCTGCGCCGCAGGCTGCCAACCGTCTCGGCCGACTTCATCTCCCGGTCGAGAAGGTCGCGGCCGCGCTGAATGATGATCAGCCGCGCACTCGCCGAGGATCCACTCTTGCGTCCGGTCCGCGTGCGGACCGCTGCGGAGATCGAAGTAAACGCGCCCATCGTGCAGACCTCTCTCTATCGGCGGCCGATGGCCGCCAGCATCTCTTCGGCCGTGGTGAACTTTACGCGCGGCCGACCCTGCTCTTTGCCCTTCGCATCCTCGAGCTCCTGGATACGCTTCCAGTCGTCCCAGGAGACAAAGTCCGGCTGACCGCGGCTCACCGACTCCTCCGCCGACGCCGGGTCAGGTGCTTCCGGGCTCAGAATCGCACCGGCCTCGAGGTCTTCCAGCATGCAGTCCACGGTCTCGGCGGCACACGGCTTGTTCGTGCCGATGACCCCCGACGGCCCGCGCTTGATCCAGCCGGCAACGTAGACACCGGGCAGCGGCTCGTCCCTCTCCGGATCGATGACGCGCCCCTTCTGATTCGGTACGACGCCCCAGCGGTCGTGGAAGGGCAGGTCGGCGAGCGGTACGCCCAGGTAGCCGACCGAGCGGAAGACGATATCGACGGGCAGCTCCTCGTATTGGTCGGTCGCCCTCGGCCGCAGCGACCCGTCATCGCTCGCGTACAGCTCGTTCTTGACCAGCTTCACACTCGTCACACAGCTGCTATCGTCGCCGTAGAGCTCGACCGGTGAAACCAGGAACCTCAGCGTCAACTTCTTCGGCTTAGCGGAGGCGGGCCGATCGACGAAGCTCTGCAGGATCTCGACCTTCTTGGCCGTGGCCTTGTCCTCGCCTTCCTCCAGTTCTTTCCGGCTCAGCGCATCGAGCTCGACCTCCTCGGCCAGTACCGCGATGTCCGCGCCTGCCATCTCACCCAGCTCTTTGACCTCGGGGTTCGTGAACTTGGCCTGGACGGGGCCGCGGCGGCCGAGGATGTAGACCTCTCTGATGTTGCTGTTCCTGAGCGCTTCCGCCGCGTAGTCGGCGATGTCGGTAGTCGCCAGCTCTTCGGGCGTGCGACAGAGAATACGCGCCACGTCGACGGCGACGTTTCCGACGCCGACAACCGCCGCGCGTTCGACCGAGAGATCGAATTCGTGGTCCCGGTAGTCGGGGTGACCGTTGTACCAGGCGACGAACTCCGTCGCCGGGTGGCTTCGCTTCAGGTCCTCGCCCGGGACGTTCATCTGCCGGTCGGTCTGCGCACCGGTCGTGTAGCAGATCTGATGGTAATGCCGCCTCAGGTCGTTCAGCGTGACGTGAGTGCCTACATCGACGTTGCCGAAAAAGCGGAAGTTAGGGCCCTCTGCCGTCTTCGCGAATACGCGGGTGACGTTCTTGATCTTCTCGTGGTCCGGTGCCACGCCGAACCTGACGAGCCCGAACGGCGTCGGCAGCCGGTCGAACATGTCGACCTGAACCACGACCTCCTTACCCTTGAGCAGTTTCTCGGCGGCGTAGAATCCGGCGGGGCCGGACCCGACGATCGCTACCCGTAGCGGCTGGGCGTCGGTACCCGGTCGCGTCATGCGTTTCCGTCCTCTTTCTTTGGCTTTTCTCGGTTTTGGGGCCCGCCGTACATGGGATAACACCGTATATCATAGGCAACGTCGGCGGGCCCGGCGACCCGTGGCCCAGCCGGCGGTGAGGCGGGCTGTCGAGGCCGTGGCGCGACGGCTAGCTTGCAGCCGTGACCTCACAAAGGGAGAGCGCGAGCCCATGAAACGAACGCTTCTTGCCGTCACAATCCTTTTCACCACAGCCGCACTCGTCACTTCCACCACCCCCGCGCGGGCCCAGGAACGCCCGCTCGGCACGCTGCGCGAGCAGGCGGAGATCCAGCAGGGCTGGCTGCAGCTACGCCTCGAGCATGTGCTGCCGCGCCTGATGCGGGAGCACGGTGTGGACATGTGGATCATCCCGATGCGGGAGTACAACGAGGATCCCGTCTTCGTGGGCCTCGTTTCGCCGACCACGTTCGCGGCACGCCGCCGCACCATCTACATCTTCTGCGACCGCGGCCCCGAGGAGGGCGTCGAGCGCATCGCCATCGGCGGCAACTCACAGGGCGGCCTCTACCGCGTCGTGCGCGATCCCAACGCCGCCGCCGGTGCGGCGGCCGGGCAGGAGCGCCGGGCCGAGCCATTCGGGCCCGACCAGTGGAATCTGCTGCCGCCTGTCGTCGAGGCGTGCGATCCCCAGACCATCGCCGTGAACACCTCGCACACCTTCGCCTTCTCCGATGGCTTGAGCGCCGGCGAGTGGGAGCAGATGGCCGACGCGCTGCCGGAGGAGTACCGCGAACGCGTCGTGCACCGCGAGCGACTGGCTCTCGACTATATCTCCGAGCGCCTGCCCGAGATGCTGCCGGTCTTCATCGAGATGACGAAGATCTCACACGAGATCATCGCCACGGCGTTCTCGAGCAAAGTCATCACTCCCGGCATAACTCGTACGGAAGATGTGAGATGGTGGATGCGCCAGCGCCTGAACGACCTGGGGCTCGACACCTGGTTCCACGCCTCGGTGGAAGTTCAGCGCCGTGGCGGCGTCGAATCGTCCAACCCGGTGATCATGCACGGCGATGTCCTCCACTGCGATTTCGGCGTCACGGCGCTGGGACTCAACACCGA
>JBDHHM010000073.1:0-7830 GCA_039589355.1 Gemmatimonadota bacterium
GTTTGACGTGACCCGTTGTCCGCTCGCCGACTACTTCAAGGACCAAGGCGTTCCCGAGCTCACCGAGCCTGCCGCGGGTAACCTGGACTATCGCATGGCGCGCGAATGGGGCGTCGAGCTGGTTCGCACACAGACCATCGCGGACGGCGCTGCACATTGTGACTTCAGATTCAGATTCCCGGCAACGGGAACGGATTGATGCGGCCGCGCCGTTGCGGCGATCGTCGGTGCGCTGGTCGGGCGCTGTCTTGTGCGCGTGAGCTGACACGACATGTCACGACATTTGACACGACATTCTGTCGTGTGAAACCGGCATTTTGACCCTCAAACCCGGCAAAGGACGACACGAACCCGCGTTTAGTGTGACATTCTGCCGGGTTTGAGTCCCGTAGCGGCCCCCCTCTGGATCAGTAGACCTCTGTTGGACATCAAGTCCGGAGCATCCTCCTTCCCTCTCCGCTCTGGCCGTGCACCCATTGGGACCTAGCGAGGTGGTCGATAACAGGGGATTATGAGGCAAGACATTATGCTGCATCCGCCGCAGCCTAAACTCGGCGGAGCTTCGCTATGTCGTGTCACGGAGGCAGGCTTAGGGTAAAGGCGAACGCAGCTTACTACTAGGTAGGCGGGAACGGAACCATTCCGAATGAAGAAGGCACTCCCACCGATCTACGTACTCCTTGCCTTGGCGGTCATGACCGCGTTGCACTTGGCATTCCCGGTACACCGATACTGGTCCTTTCCCTTGGCGCTTACGGGAGCCGTACCGCTTGTCCTCGGCATCCTGCTTAATGTGGCGGCGGACCGCCAGTTCAAGAGGCATGAGACGACGGTCAAACCGTTTCAGCTGTCGTCCGCCCTGGTTGCCGCCTTCCCGTTCTCGATCAGCAGGAATCCCATGTACCTCGGCATGTCTTTGTTGCTACTGGGCGTCGCTCTGCTCTTGGGAACGGTAACGGCTCTCGTTCCTGTGGTGATCTTCCCGTACGTCATGGACCGTAATTTCATACGCATGGAAGAGAGGATGCTGGCGGAGACGTTTGGCCGAGAGTGGGAAGAGTATCAAACACGGGTGCGCAGATGGATCTAGCGTTGCATGATGCGCGGTCTCGGGTGCCGGCAGCGTTGCCGTCTAACCCGCGCTTGCACCTGTGGAGGCGCGGTCAGGGAAGACGACAAAGTACGACATCTATGACGACAAAATGTCGTCATAACCCGACATTTCGCCCTTCAAACCCGGCAACGGACGACACGAACCCGCGTTTAGTGTGACATTTTGCCGGGTTTGGGCCCCTTAGCGGCCCCCCTCTGGATCAGAAGAGTCCTGGTTCGATCCCAGGCGGGGCAACTGAATGACGCAATGCCAGACAACCGGTTAGGTGGTCTGGCATTTCTCACAGTTGTGCTGGTCTCCCGACTTCTCCCCGAACTTCCCGTTGCAACCTGGCCCGCGCCTTCGGCCGCGGCTCTTGCTCGATTCGCTTTGGCGACGCTTCCGGCTATTTGTGGCCTAGCATACTGAAGGCCTGCTAATCCATCGCCGACGGCAGCCTGGTCGCTGTGAAGTGGCCCGCAGCGACCGGTCCCGCAAGCGTGGAGTGGCTCCAATCTCCGGTGAGTCGGGGCGCCGGGCTCCCCCGCACTAATGCGCCCGCCAGGAAGACGTTGTTGTCCGCGATGCCCGGGTTCAAGTCGAGAACGAGGTCCTCGGTACTCAACTGGCCCTGCAGCGTTCCCTCACCGACCTGCGGGCCAACCTCGGTGTCGGTATCGGCGCCCGGTGCCCGTTCGATCCCCCAGCTGCCGGTGACCGACGAATCGTCATGGACCAGGATCTGGAGTGTACCGGTGAGCAGGAGCGTGCCGGTCGAATCCGTCGCCTGATACACGTACACGCCGCTCAGCTCCTCAGGTCCCGTCACGCCATCCGAGCACGCGACGCCCGCCGCCGCCACCAGCAATCCCAACGCGAGTCGTTTCATCGCCCCTCCCGTTTCTTCCGCGGTGTCTTTGGCGCACCGTTCGGCGCCACCAGCGATTATGCTACGCGATACGCCGCCACTTTGTTCCAGAACGTCCCTCCCGCCCGCCACCAGGGGACGTCAACGCCGATCCGATGCATGGAGCGCGGCTACAGCCATCGCCGCTGCGACGAGTCGTATTCTGGCTGCGGCCATCATCGGGCGGGGCTCCCCCGCCTGGCGCCGACGTCCAATACCCTCCCTTCGACGGTGGCCGGCACCCGGAGACCGGCGAGCCACGCCAGCGTCGGGGCGACGTCGATAGTGCGGGCCTCCTCCTCGCCCCGGCCAGAGCGAATGCCGCTACCGAGAATGACGATGGGTACCTCACGGTCGTAGCGGTGCGCCGAGCCGTGAGCCGATCGGGCGGTGTAGATCTGGGTGTTCTCCTCGAGCTCGACGACGATTCCCCAGTTGACAGGGTGCGCGTCGCCGACGCGCCCGTAGAGGACGTCGTCGGTCCAGAGCGGGTACGTCGTGGTGCGGCCGGGGATGTAGGTGTTGCGGTAGGCGCGCAGGATGTGATCAGCGGGCCCCGTGCCGGCGAGCTCTGCCGGCGTCATCGCGCGCGCGATGAAGTCGGTGCGCTCGAGCTCGCGCGCGATCGCCTCGGGCAGCGCGCGGTCGTCGCCGTCGTAGGCCTGCACGAAGCGCTCGATGCGGTCGAGCACCGCCTGGATGTCCTGCTGGGTCACGCGCCTTGCCGGGCGACCCTGCTCGAGTTCGTACTCGACGACGTTTGGCGCGCCGTGGTCGGCCGTCAGGACGACGACGTAGTGCTCGCGGCCGACGGCGCGATCCAGGAACTCCAGGAAGCCACCCAGCAAGCGGTCGAGGCGGACGAGGATGTCGAGCTGCTCGAGGCTGCGCGGGCCGTAGTCGTGTCCCTGCCGGTCGGTGGACTTGACCGCGACGGCCAGGAAATCGGTGACGCCCCGTTGCCCCAGGGCGAGCTCGCCCACCGCCTCGCGCGCCAGCGCAAACAGTGCCTCGTCGCCGTACGGCCCGGTCGAGAACCAGCGGCTGTGCACGGCGAGTCGCCGGGCGTCCGAGAGCGGCTGCTCGATGGCGTCGAGCACGTCGGAAAAACGATGGGGGAAGGTCGTGTGAACCCCGTCGCCCTCGTAGGGGGCGTCGTCGCGCCTGGCGAGGTGCCGATACTCCTGTGGAACGGTATTGGTCCAGGTGCTGTCCGCCTTGAGCCGCGGAAGGATCGTCTCGTTGAACCGGGCGACCCAATCGGGGAGCGCGGAGCGCAGGTAGGTAGAGGTGACGAACACGCCTGTCCGCTCGGAGAGCCAGTAGGCGTGATTGCGGGACTCGTCCGCCAGCGGGCGCCCACCGTACGGCATCGCCAGTGCCGTGCCCGTAGCCAGCGCCACGGCCCGAGCGTCACGGTGCGCGTCCCGCACCCAGTCCGCGAGGCCCGTGACCCGCAGGTTCCTGGTCGACACGCCGCCCTCGTTGGGCGAACCCAGGGTGCGAGCACTCGTGTCGCGGAAGACCAGCACGCGTCGCCTCTCGCCGGTGGGAAGCGCCTCGATCCAGTCGTTGGCGTTGAACCCGTGCGTCCCCGGATGGCTGCCGGTAGCGACCGTGGTATGCCCCGGGAGCGACAGCGTGGGGGCGTGATCGGCCAGGGCCCGGTCGTAGCGCCGCCCCTCGTCGCGCAACCGACGAAACCCGCCCGAGAAGACAGCGTCGTACTCCTCCAGGTAGCTCGCGCGGAACTGGTCAAGCGCGATCACGACGAGGAGCTTCGGTGGCTCGCCGCCATCCGACGGCGCGCAGGCTCCCGCCAGCAGCGCTGCGGCCAGCATCCATCCACTCCGTCGCACCAGCTCTCTGCTGTCTGGCATTGCTCGCTCCCTGGACTGCTGATTGGAGACAGACCGGCGCAGGCATGGTCGCTCCACTATCTCTACGCCGGTTGGGCGGCGTTTTGTTGCAGCCCCCAGAACCCCCCGCATCCGGAGCCGCACAGCGCATCCCGGTCCCGGCCTCGCCGCACTGCGCTGACGCTGCGCGGTCGATCCCAGGTGGGGCAACTAAGGGACTTACCGACGCGACCTCGGCCTAGCTGAGGTCAGCCTCACGCTTCAGTTCTGGTGGCAACTCGAGGCCGAAGCGCTCCTGGAGTAGCGTGGCGGGTGAAAGGCAGCGAACCGTCAACCCGTTGACTGTGCCCGAGCCCTTGAAGCCTTCTGCTGGGTATGTCCAGTCTTCACCGTTCTGCATCCGTTAGATGCCGTTTCCGTCCTCATCGAATGTGACCGCGTGGACATCGACTTCCAGGCCTGTCGTGTCGGCAAGCACAAATGATGTGGGCAGGGGACCTTCTTTAAAGGCGAAGCCTCGGCTGGCAACGACAGAATGTCGTGTCAACCTGACATCTTGCCCTCCAAACCCGGCAACGGACGACACAGACCCGCGTTTGAGGTGACGATTTTGCCCCGGCGGGAACCGCGAGAGTGGCAGAATCGTAGAAGCAGAGCGGCCGGAGATGAAGTCTGGCCAATGGTCAAGCACGGTACAGCAGATGGTAGCATTGAGTTCCAAAGAGGAGTTAGTAGCCATGAATCCGCTTCCTTCAGCGCGCCTGCACAGAGACATGATCGGCCCATCTGGTAGGTGGAAAGCCTGTCTAGTTACGCTCGCCCTGGTGAGCGCTCTTCCCGTGAGGACGGCTGCACAGGAGCGTTTTGTGGACGACTTTGCGCGCGATCTCGCTGGTTGGGAGGTCAGTGGAGAAGGAGGAGTCTTTATACGAGAATCAGGCGATCCCGATCACGGGCGGGTCCTGGTCCTCCGCCCTCAGGGCGACGTATATGCGCTCGTTCGAGGATCGCAGGATTGGAGCGGTATTCGAATGGAGGGAGATGTTCTCTTCCCCGACGACCAACACAACTATCTCGGCTTCATCTACGCGTTCCGAGAACACAGGGGCCGCACCGACTTCGGAGTGATCTACATCAAGGGGAATGGCAGCTACCTGAGGGTGAATCCGCATAGAGACTTCAACGTCGGTCGCACGCTGTACGAGGAGTATCGAACCCCGCTCGTGGAGCAGGCGGCAATCAGAATCGGTGAGTGGAAGCGGTTCAGACTCGAGGTGATTGGGAACGAGGCGCACCTGTACGTGGGAGACATGACCGTACCCCAACTCACGTTCTCCCATCTCGAGTTGGATGCGGGAGCCATCGGCCTGAAGCCGCGGTCGGTTGGAGGCGACGTGTGGGTAGACAACGTCGCCGTGTCGACGATCGGCGAGTTCGCCTACGGTGGACCGCCGCTACCGGCCCCGGATTACCAACCCGACTCGCTGCTCACCGACTGGGAAATAGCGGGCCCGCTGGCCCGCACCGATGACCGACTCGCACGCCATCCCGATTCGTTCCCCCAGCGGTGGAGGCCGTTTCCCACCGATCGACGCGGCGCCGTCGTCACCGGGACCGTGACGGACTACCACGGGCCGCACACCGTTGCCTACTTCCGCACGACGCCCCACTCCCCTACGGTAGGTGCGGTTGTGCTCCATCTGAGTACCGTCGACGACCTCGCCGTCTGGGTCAACGGCCGCTTCCATTGGTTCGTTCCGCGCCAGCGCCTGGTCTGGTGGGACTTCTGGGTCAACGAAGAGCATCGCGGACGGCGCATCCCGATCGAGCTGCGCGAGGGCGCCAACGAAATCGTGGTTCGCGTGAGGGGCGGCGTCTACGCGAGTGGCGGATTCTTCGCCCGCCTGGAACGCTGAGCAGCAGGCCGCCGGCACCGGAGTACCATCTGTGTCGGCTACGATTCCCGTAGCCACGGCCGTGGACACGGGTCCCACGATGTCGGTATCTCCGCACGCGAGGGCCGCTGCGTCGGCCCTGCTGCAACCAACCTGGGCATGGATGTGTTTCATGGGGGATCCGCGTACCCCGCACCCCAACCGTCGGACCAAGCAGGAGGACGATCCATGCGATCCAAGGCATCTATTGCCGCTGTCAGTCTCGCGTCACTCATCTCGGTTGCCGCGTTCTCACAGGAATCGCCGGCACGTCCGGAAATCCTAATCCTCGGGACCTACCACATGGCGAACCCCGGACGGGACGTCCACAACATGGAGGCGGACGACGTCCTGTCGGCCACACGGCAACGAGAAATCGCGGAGCTGATCGACGTCCTCCGGCGCTTCCGCCCGACGAAGGTTGCGGTCGAGTCCCGGGTCGGCCGTCGGCAGATCCCGGAGCGGTACGCCGAGTATCTCGCGGGCGAGTACACGCCTTCGCGGAACGAGACCGAGCAGATTGGGTTCCGGCTCGCAAAGGAGCTGGGCCACGAGGCCATCTATCCCGTCGATGAGGACGGCGAGTTCCCCTACTTCCGGGTGCTCAACTACGCGAAAGCCAACGGCCTCGAGGCGGAGTTCGACTCCGTCCGGGCCGTCACCGGTGCCCGAGTCGAGCGGGAAGCCGATTATCTGCGTTCCCACACGGTGCTCGAGACGCTCGAGCTGATGAACGCGGATTCGACGGTGGCGCAGGCTGTGGCAGAGTACTACGCCTTCGTCTCGTTCGGGGAACCCTACGAGTATGCCGGCCCCGACCTGATCGCGCGCTGGTTCGAGCGGAACATCCGGATCTATAGCAACATCCGTGCGCTGATCACGTCACCCGACGAGCGGATCCTTGTGGTCTACGGCGCCGGACATCTGGGGTGGCTCCAACAGAACGTCGAGAACGACGCGAGCGTCCAGCTCCGAAAGCTCTCGGATCTGGCCGACGTGTCGAAGTAGACGCCAGACCCGCCGAGTTCCGAGGGGCCGCTGCTCTGCTCGGTCCGCTGGGTGACGTCTTGGTAGGACGGTGCTCCTGGACCGACATTTGCGCCCCCAAAGTACGACAAGGTACGACATTTTCTCCCGAGATTCCGGCAATGGACGACACGAACCCGCATTTAGTGTGACATCTTGCCGGGTTAGAGCCCCTTAGCGATACCCCTCTGGATCAGAAGAGTCCTGGTAGCTGAGGCGCCGCTGAAGCTTCGATGGGCCGGGCTGGCCCCAAAGACACCCTTTTCGAAGCTTCAAACAGCCGTTTTCAAGCTTCGAAATGGCATTTCCAAGCTTCAAAACGACGATTTGAAGCTTGAAAACGACGAATCGAAGCTTCGAAATGCCAAATCCAAGCTTCGAAACGCCGATTTGAAGCTTTAATATGCCCGTTTGAAGCTTCGAAATGACGATTTGAAGCTTCAAAACGACGAGTTCAAATGGGTGCCGCCGACAGAACGTCCTCTTGTCCGCTGTGGAAGCGCTGGTGGCGGTTTCCGGATTGCGCGGGCTGTGCCCTAAGAGATGACCACCACCCCGACCACGCCACCGAAGTCATCCTCTTCCAGGCGCGTGCCTCCCGGCACGACCCAGGGGCCGCCGTTGAGACGCACGTTGAGGCGATGTACGCCCGCCGGGATCGGCAGCGTGATCTCGAAGGTCTCCGCTTCGGTTTGCTCGAGGGGCAGCGGCACCCAGTCGGTGAAGTCCCCCATGATCTCTACCCGGCTGGCACTTGGGGCGTGGACCCGCAGCCGCACCGTCCCGTCCGGCCGGCGCTCGACGTCGAGCCGGGCGACGATCGCGCGCGCCACCTCGGGTGCCTCGCCGTACGCGCGGAGCAACGCCTCCTCCACCTCTGCCGCCGGCACGCGACGGTCCGCGGAGGTGCTCACGCGCACGCCCACGCTCGCGTAGCTGGCAGCGAGAATCCCGCGCACGGGATCGGACGGGTACGTCCCCCCACCCAGCTCCGCGGCGAGGCGGCGCGAC
>JBDHHM010000074.1:0-8222 GCA_039589355.1 Gemmatimonadota bacterium
ATGGAAGAGGGCTTGCGGTTCGCGATCCGCGAGGGCGGCCGCACGGTCGGCGCCGGCGTCGTAACGAAGATTCTGGAATAGAGTAGGACCAACTGCTATGCCGGGAAATATTCGAATCAGGCTCAAGGCTTTCGATCACGCTGTGATCGACCAGACCGCAGCGGACATCGTCCGGACGGCGCAGAAGACTGGGGCGACCGTTCGGGGACCGATCCCACTGCCGACGCGTCGGCAGCGGTGGACGGTGCTGCGAAGCCCGCACATCGACAAGAAATCCCGAGAGCAGTTCGAGTTGAAGACGCATAAGAGACTGATCGACATACTCGATTCCAAGCCGGCGACGGTAGACGCTTTGACGAAGCTGGATCTGCCGGCAGGGGTCGATGTCGAGATCAAGGTAGACTAGGTAGAACCGCGAATGCTCGGGCTAATAGGCAAGAAGATCGGAATGACCCAGCTGTTCGCCGATGACGGGACGGCAGTTCCGGTGACGGCGATCGAGGCGGGCCCCTGCCCGATCATCCAGGTCAAGACCGAAGAGCGGGATGGATATCGTGCGGTTCAGCTCGGCTTCGGTCGCAAGAAGCCGAAGCGGGCCAGAAAGCCCGGTCTCGGTCATACGGAGAAGGCGGGGCTCGACTACGTCCCGACAATCGTTCGCGAGTTCCGGTTGGGCGATGGTGACGCGCTGGCGGATAATCCGCACACGCTGCTGCCCGGGACGGAAGCCGCTCCCGAGCCGGAGGTGGATGAGGCCGCCGAGGGCGAGACCGCGACCGAGGCTCAGGCCGCCGAGGCCGAGCAGGGCCTGCGGGTCGGCCATGTGCTCACCGTAGAGATCTTCAGCGAGGGTGAGCGGGTGAAGGTCACGGGCCGCACCAAGGGACGCGGCTTTCAGGGGGTCGTGAAGCGGCACGGTTTTGCCGGCTTCCCGAAGACGCACGGACACCCGTCGGTCCGCCTGGCCGGTTCCATCGGGCCCGGCACCGATCCTTCGCGCGTAATCAAGGGTCGCAAGATGCCCGGCCAGATGGGAACCGAGCGCAAGACGCTCCGCAACCTGCAGGTCGTGAAGATCGATCCGGAGCGCAATCTGCTGTTCGTGAGAGGTGCGGTTCCGGGCGCTCGTAACGGCTGGGTGTTCATCGGCAAACAGTGACGGATAGCGGTCGCTCGACAAGATAGAAGCTGAAAGAACGATGACGGCACCACTAAAGGCTCGGTACTTCAAAGCCGACGGCAAGGCGGGCAGCGCGCGGACGTTGCCGGCCGACCCGTTCGACGGAGTCGTGCACGAGGAGTCGCTCCACGCAGCGGTGAAAGCGCACCTCGCCAACCGGCGCCAGGGAACGGCCGCGGCGAAGACCCGTTCGGAGGTCAGAGGCGGCGGCCGCAAGCCGTGGCGGCAGAAGGGGACGGGGCGTGCCCGCGCGGGGACCATCCGGTCACCGATCTGGCGCGGCGGCGGCGTCGTCTTCCCGCCGACCCCACGCTCCTATCGACTCGACCTGCCGAAGAAGGTACGGCGGCTCGCCAGGCGTTCGGCGTTCAACGCCCGGGCGGTCGAGGATCGGGTCATCGTCCTCGAGGACCTGTCGATGGAGCGTCCCAAGACCCGGGAGCTGGCGAAGCTGCTGGACAATCTGGGCGTGGGAGACGATAAAGTGCTGATCTTGACCGCCGAGCGGCGGCAGAACGTTTTCCTGTCGGCCCGCAATCTGCCCGACGTGGAGGTCCGGCCCTACGGCAACGAGTCGGCCTACGACGTACTCTGGGCGGATTCTGTCGTCATCGAGGAAAGCGCGCTGGGGTCCGAGGCGACGCAAGCGTCCAAGGATGCCGGCGATGCGTGATCCACGGCGGATAATCGTTCGGCCGATCATCACCGAGAAGACGACGGCGAGCCAGGCGGAGCACAACCAGTATGCCTTCGAGGTGCTTAGCGACGCGAACAAGCACGAGATCAAGCACGCCGTGGAGAATCTGTTCAACGTGCATGTTACGCAGGTCCGAACGGCTCATCTGCGCGGCAAGTGGCGCCGCCGGGGCGTGCATGTCGGCAAGCGACCGAATTGGAAGAAGGCCCTCGTGACGCTCGCCGAGGGTGAAACCATAGAGGTCTTTGAAGGGCTCTAGGCATGGCGATTAAGAAGCTCAAACCGACGACACCGGGCTCGCGCTTCCGGTCGCTCGTTGACAGCGACGAGATCACGCGGAGCAGGCCTGAGAAGTCGCTGCTTGAGCCCATGAAGAAATCGGGTGGGCGGAACCACCATGGGCACATAACGATGCGGCACCGCGGCGGCGGTCACAAGCGCCGTTACCGCCGAATCGATTTCAAGCGCAACAAGACCGGCGTGCCCGGCAAGGTCGCAGCGGTCGAGTACGACCCGAATCGGTCGGCCAACATCGCCCTGATCCACTACGTGGATGGGGAGAAGCGCTACATCCTCCATGCCCGCGGGATGAAGGTCGGCGACACCGTTGTGGCCGGATCGGGGAGTGAGATCCGTCTGGGCAACGCGGTGCCCCTGAAGGAGGTACCGCTGGGGACCACGGTCCACAACGTAGAACTGGTGCCCGGTCGGGGCGGCAAGATGATCCGTTCGGCCGGCGGCGGAGCGCAGGTTGTGGCCAAGGAAGGCAAGAAAGTGACTCTGAGGCTCCCGTCGACCGAAGTACGAATGGTGCCCGCGGACTGCATGGCCACGATAGGCCAGGTCGGCAACGTCGACCACGAGAACGTCTCGTGGGGCAAGGCCGGGCGCACGCGCTGGGCCGGTCGCCGGCCGAAGGTACGCGGTGTGGCAATGAACCCGGTAGACCACCCGCTCGGTGGTGGTGAGGGTAAGGCGTCGGGCGGTCGGCCGCCGGTAAGCCCCTGGGGCAAGCCGGAGGGCCGCAAGACCCGCGACCCGCACAAGAAATCGGATAAGCTCATCGTACGCCGTCGCCGGCGAGGAAAGGCGACGCAGTAGCGTACAGTCTTGATCGGACTCGGCAGCTAGCCGGAGCGTTTATGGCAAGAAGCGTAAGAAAAGGCCCGTTCGTCGACGAGCACCTGATGCGAAAGATCCTTCAGATGAACGAGGGCGGCGAAAAGCGCGTCGTCAAGACGTGGTCGCGCCGTTCTACCATCACGCCGGAGTTCGTCGGACACACGCTCGCAGTGCACAACGGGAACAAGTTCATCCCGGTGTACATCACCGAGAACATGGTGGGCCATAAGCTGGGTGAGTTCGCTCCGACGCGGCTGTTCCGCGGACACGGTGGCAAGATGGCGGATAGGCGGGCCAAGGTCACTTGATGATGGAAGCGATAGCTATTGCGCGGTTCGTTCGTCAGTCCCCGCGGAAGATGCGGCTCATAGCCGATCTGATCCGCGGCCAGGACGTGAACGAAGCTTACGCGACCCTGCAGTTCAGCCACAAGAAGGCCGCCACGACGATCGACAAGCTTCTCAGGTCGGCGGTGGCCAACGCGATGTACAAGGCGGACGAGCAGGGTGAGCGCCTGGACGTGGATGAGCTGTACGTCAAGCGGGCTCACGTCGACGAAGGACCCACGTACAAACGATGGCGGGCGCGTGCCATGGGGCGTGCCAGCCCGATCCGCAAGCGCACGAGTCACGTCACCGTGATCGTCGATCGGAAGGAGTAGCATGGGCCAGAAGACACACCCGCTCGGCTTCCGTCTTGGAGTCGTCAAGCAGTGGAAGTCCCGCTGGTATGCGGAGGGCAACCTGGCGGACCTTATCGAGCAGGATGAGAAGATCCGCAACTACCTCAAGGCGCGGCTCGGTCACGCGGCGATCTCATCGGTCGAGATCGAGCGCAAACCCGGCAAGATCGTGGTTACGATCAACACGGGCCGGCCGGGCGTCGTGATCGGCAAGCGTGGCGCCGAAGTCGACAAGTTGCGGGACGAGCTGGCCGTGCTGACGAAAGCCGAGGTGGCTATCAACGTCGAGGAGATCAAGCGCCCCGAGATCGAGGCGCAACTCGTCGCAGACAACGTGGCGTTCCAACTCGTGCAGCGGATCGCCTTCCGCAGAGCGATGAAGCGAGCGGTGCAGCAGGCGATGCGAATGGGTGCCGGCGGTATCAAGATCCAGTGCGCCGGCCGCCTGGGCGGTGCA
This sequence comes from Gemmatimonadota bacterium, assembly GCA_039589355.1. Taxonomy (GTDB): domain Bacteria; phylum Gemmatimonadota; class Gemmatimonadetes; order Palauibacterales; family KS3-K002. The sequence goes on from JBDHHM010000074.1 coordinate 4,139, forward strand.
GAGATCGCGAGGACCGAGGGGTACCACGAGGGTCGAGTACCTCTGCACACGCTGCGCGCCGATGTCGACTACGCTCGCTCGACGGCCAAGACGACCTTCGGTCCCATCGGCGTCAAAGTCTGGGTCTTCAAGGGCGAAGTCGTCGAAGATCGCGAAGGTCAGACCTACACGGCCGGTGGCCGGGGCACGGGATAGAGTAGGAAACGGCGATGCTCGCTCCAAAGCGAATTAAATGGCGTAGACAGCAGAAGGGTCGGGTTAGAGGTAATGCGACCCGTGGCAACCGCGTGGCCTTCGGCCAGTACGGGCTCCAGTCGCTCGAGCGCGCCTGGATCACCTCCCGGCAGATCGAGGCCGCCCGTGTCGCCATGACCCGGCATATCAAGAGGGGCGGCAAGGTGTTCATCCGCCTCTTCCCCGACAAGCCGATCACCAAGAAGCCGGCTGAGACCCGCATGGGTAAGGGGAAGGGCAGTCCCGAGGGTTGGGTCGCCCCTGTGAAGCCGGGCCGAGTGATGTTCGAGCTCGAGGGTGTACCGGAGGACACAGCCCGTCGGGCGATGGAGCTGGCCTCGGCCAAATTGCCGGTCAAGACCCGATTCATCAGTCGTGGGTCGGGAGGCCTCTGATGCGACCGGAAGAGATTCGTGAGTTGGCGGACGCCGACATCGAGCGGACGATCGAGGAATTGACGGATGCGCTCTTCGAGCTACGCATGAAATCCGCATACGAAGAGTTCGAGAACCCGATGAGAATCCGCCAGGTACGACGCGACATAGCAAGGCTGAAGACGATCAGGCGCGAGCGTGAGTTGCAGGCGGCTCGCGATGCTAAGGAGAAGTGACGACGTATGGCTCGAGGCCAACGTAAGACACGGGTCGGGTCGGTGGTCAGCGACCGCATGGACAAGACTATTGTAGTCAGCGTAGAGAGACGGTTCGCGCACCCCCTGTACGGCAAGCAGGTCAAGCGGCACAAGAAGTACTACGCGCACGACGAGGAGAACCAGGCGCGTGCCGGCGATGTCGTGCGGATCGTGGAGACACGACCGTTGTCGGCAAAGAAGCGCTGGCGCTTGGACGAGGTCGTCCGCAGACCGGGCTAGCCGGTGCACGCCCGAAACACGTGATAGAGCGATGATTCAGCAGGAATCGATTGTACGGGTTACCGACAATTCGGGAGCTAAGGAAGCGCTCTGCATCCGAGTCCTCGGAGGCAGCAAGCGACGCTATGCCCGGATGGGCGACATCATCGTTGTCACCATCAAGGACGCGCTCCCGGCGAGTACGGTGAAGAAGGGTGAGATATCTAAGGCGGTGGTTGTAAGAACGGCCAGGGAGCAGCGCCGCAAGGACGGCTCCTACGTACGTTTCGACGACAATGCCGCCGTCCTGATAAACGACCAGGGCGAGCCCCGGGCCACGCGAATCTTCGGTCCCGTCGGACGCGAACTGCGAGACAAGCGGTTCATGAAGATCGTGTCACTGGCCCCTGAGGTCGTCTGAGGGCTGGACGATGCACGTTCGTACAGGAGATCAGGTCGCCGTTATAGCCGGCAACTACAAGGGTTCGGAAGGGCGAGTGCTGCGCGTCATCCCCAAGCGCAACCGAGTCGTCATCGAAGGGGTGAACATGCGAACCCGGCACCAGCGTCCCTCCCAGGCCAACCCGGAGGGCGGAATAGTCACGTTCGAGGCGCCGATCCACGCGTCGAACGTTATGCTGGTCTGCCCCCACTGTAAGGGACCGGCGCGTGTGCGCCGGCGGCATGACGCGGACCGTACGCTGGAGCGGCTGTGTGTGCGTTGCGACACGCCCATCCCGACTGCGGAAGGTTGATGATGAAGCCGAGGTTGCAGCAGCATTACGATAGTACGGTGCGGCCCAAGCTCGCCGACGAGTTCGGATTCGCGAACGTACATCAGATACCCTCGCTGGAGAAGATCGTCATAAACGTCGGTGTGGGCGACGCGTCGCGGGAACCGAAGCTGTTCGACTCGGTGGTCGAGGCGGTGACGGCGATCAGCGGCCAGAAGCCGATCGTGAATCGGGCCCGTAAAGCCATATCAAACTTCGGGTTACGAGAGGGGATGCCGGTCGGGGTCAGCGTGACCCTGCGCCGTACCCACATGTTCGAGTTCCTGGATCGCTTCATCAATATTGCGGTCCCAAGAGTACGCGACTTCCGTGGACTGTCACCCGATTCCTTCGACGGGCGCGGCAACTACACCGTCGGCATCAAGGAGCAGGTGATCTTCCCGGAGGTCGACTATGACAAGATCCAGAAGATCCACGGGATGGACATCACGTTCGTCACTTCGACGAACAAAGATGAAGAAGCCATGGCTCTGCTGCGTGAGATGGGGATGCCTTTCCGCGGCGTTGAGCCGGTCGCCGTTTAGCGAACGGTAAGTTCTCAAGCAACTGGTGATGCGATGGCTCGGAAAGCTCTGATCGAGAAGACGAGAAAGCGGAAGAAGTTCAACGTTCGCGCGTACAACAGGTGCCGCAGATGCGGGCGCGCCCGGGCATTCATCCGGAAGTTCGGCCTGTGTCGCATCTGCTTCCGCAACATGGCGTTGGAGGGTGTACTCCCCGGCGTGCGGAAGGCCAGTTGGTAGGTAAACGGGCATAGGACGAAATACGATGACGATGACCGACCCGATTGCAGATATGCTCACTCGTGTCCGCAACGCGCTGCGTGCAGGACACAAGCGAGTCGATGTTCCTGTATCGAGGATGAAGGTGGAGATCGCCAAGAAGCTGGTCGACGCACACTTCATCGAGAATATCAAATTCATCGATGAGGGGCAGCGGAGCCTGATCAGGCTGTACCTGAAGTACACACCCGACGGTAAGCCGGTCATCCGCGAGCTTCGCCGGGTCTCCCGGCCGGGGCGGCGCAGCTATGTGGGAACGACCGAGATCCCGCGTGTTCGCAGTGGTCTGGGGATGGCGATCCTCTCGACCAGCCGAGGCATCCTAACTGATCGCGAGGCCCGTGCGGCGGGCGTCGGTGGCGAGCTCATCGCGGTGGTCCACTGAATCGGCGGAGAGCGAGCTATGTCGCGTATCGGCAAGCGGGTTATCAAAGTACCGGACGGTGTGACCGTGACGGTCGAGGGCGCCCGCGTCAAGATCAAGGGTCCCAAGGGCGAGATCGAGCGGGACTTTCATCCCTCGACGCAGGTCATCCACGAGAACGGTGAGCTGCGTGTGGACCGCGCGAGCGATCGTCGCGACCATCGCGCCCTGCACGGCCTGGCCGGTTCGCTGCTGATGAACATGGTGAAGGGCGTGACCGAAGGGTTCGAGAGGAAGCTCGAGATCGTGGGCGTGGGGTACCGGGCCGAAGTGGCCGGGAAGGGGCTGCGCTTCCATCTCGGCTACTCCCACCCGATCAACTACGATGCGCCCGAGGGAGTGACGCTCGGCGTCGAATCGCCGACGATGGTGACGGTCTCGGGTGTGGATAAAGAGAAAGTCGGCCAGGCGGCGGCGGAGATCCGCGGCTTCCGGCCCCCGGAGCCCTATAAGGGCAAGGGGATCAGGTATCACGGAGAACAGGTCCGTCGCAAGGCGGGCAAGACGGCCATCTGATGTCGATATCGAAGCTGAAGTGGAAGCGAGTGCGCGGGAAGGCGAGCGCCGTCACTCTCGCGTCCTGAAGAAAGTGCGCGGAACCGCCGAACGCCCCAGGCTGGTCGTTCGGCGCACGCTGCGTCACATCGAGGCACAGCTGATCGACGACGATCTGGGCATCTGCATCACGGGTGTCTCGACCCGATCGAAGGAGGTGCAGTCGAAGATCGAGGACGATCAGCGCAAAGCGGCCCAGAGCCACATCGCCGGCCAGTTGATGGCCGAGCGTGCCAAGGTGAAGGGCATCGAGCGGGTCGTCTTCGACCGGGGAGGCTACCCTTATCACGGGCGCGTTCAGGCGTTTGCCGAGGGCGCGCGCGAGGGAGGGCTTAAGATCTAGTGGCCACTCAGCGTGAAGGCCGCGGCGGCCGTGACAAGCGTGACAAGCGTGACAAGCGACCGCGGGAGCGGGAGAGCGAGCTTGTCGAGAACGTCATATACA
>JBDHHM010000075.1:0-8507 GCA_039589355.1 Gemmatimonadota bacterium
CCGTGGCGGTTGCTGACGAAGGCGGGTGCGGACTTCGATCGCTTCGATTTGGCCGTCCGTCATGAGGACGGCCACACGGACATCCCGCGGCTGCGTGAGGGTGGCGTCGACGCTCAGTTCTTTGCCGCCTACGTCCCGTCGGACTGCGAGGGGCCGGGCGCGGCGCGCGTCGCCCTCGAGCAGATCGATCTGATCCGGCGAATGGTGGCGCGCTATGCCGACTTCGAGCTGGCGCTCGGCGCGGACGACGTGCGGCGAATCGCCGGATCCGGGAGGATCGCGGCGCTGATCGGCGTCGAGGGCGGTCAGGCCATCGAGAACTCACTCGCTGTCCTGAGGACGTTCTACGCGCTCGGGGCCCGCTACCTGACGTTCACCCACATCGATTCTACCGACTGGGCAGACGCGGCGACCGACGAGCCGCGGCATGGAGGGTTGAGCGGGTTCGGGGAAGAGGTGGTTCGCGAGATGAACCGACTCGGCATGCTGGTCGACATCTCGCACGTGTCGGCGGAGACGATGGCCGACGCGCTGAAAGTCAGCGAGGCACCGATCGTCGCCACGCACAGCGGAGCCCGCGCGGTAAACGCTAACTCGCGTAACGTTCCCGACGACATCCTGCGGCGGATACGTGAGAACGGTGGGGTCGTCATGGTGAACTTTTACTCCGGCTTCGTCGTGCCCGAGGCGGCGGAAGTAGCCAGCGACATGCTGAACCACATCGTAGAGGTGGCCGGGATCGATCACGCCGGGTTGGGCTCGGATTTCGATGGCATCGTAAACGCACCGGAAGGGTTGGAAGATGTATCGAAGTTCCCGGCGATCACCGAGGAGTTGATAAGGCGCGGCTACAGCGAGGCGGACATCGTAAAGATCCTCGGCGGCAACATCCTGCGGGCGATGGAAGGCGGAGAAGAAGTAGCGCGGCGACTGAGCTCTGCCGCGCCCTGATTCTCTCGGCTCACGATCGCCCCCCTCAGACGCGCAACTCGCCCCCGCGCTCCAGGACCATCAGGAACTCATCTATCGTATGGCGGCCGCGGTCCTCGCGGTACCAGTGGAGCACAGGTTTGTTGACTTCCTCCCGCTTGTCTGTGAGCCGTCCGGCGCGGAACGCCCTCAGCCTTTGGCGGAACAGCGCCTGTGCGGGCGCCGGTCGCGGGCCCCACCAGCCGAGCTGGTGCATCTCCTCGTCGAATACGATCGCCACCGGTATCGAGCGGCCGCCGTGACTCAGGTAACGTTCGATGATGTCCAGGTTCTCGTCGCGCCTGAAGACGCGCAGCTCGATCTTCTCGGGTGCCGCAGCGGCCAGCTTCGCGAGTATCGGAACGAGCGAAGCGGCATCGCCGCACCAATCCTCCGCAAGCACGGCGACGAGCCGCCGGCCCGGCAGCTCTTTCGCGCGCAGCGCGGCGTCTTCCGGCACCTTTAGGTGATCGTAGACGCCGTCCCACAGACCCTGGTGCTTCTGAACGAGCTTCCGGTAGTCCTCGTATGCGAAACCGTCGTCGAATCGTTCGGGTGTCAGCGTTTGCATGTTTCCTCGACAGGGCTATCTGTTTGTGAGTGGCTGCCGCGACTTCGCCCGACGCCGCGTTAGGTAACCGGGGTGTGGGGTTCGGGGTTCCGCCCGGCCTACTGCATACTTCGTACCTAAGCGGAACCAGCGCAGCGACTTATGGTAAGACTCTTTAGGCGCTCCTCCGAGAGGGCGGTGGGAGCCGTTGCGCGACGGATGTTTGCGGAGGCGTGGCCAGGGTGGACGATAGCGTCCGGGGCCCTCCCGCCAATGCCTACCGATAGCGCGAACGGAAGCGGTTGCTTATACTTAGGGGACTTCCGAGCCCCCACCGGGGTAGTGCGCCCGGGTCCGCCGACTTCCCCCGCAGCAAGTAAGGTGCACGAGTACGGCCATGACCAGTCCCAAGCGCGGATCGGCTGACCGCCGTCGCGGCCGCAGCGCACGCGCGGGCAGTGGAAAGGCGCCCGAGCTCTTCACGCTCGGGGGCGTCCGACTCGTGCGCCAAGGTGTCGATGAGACGTCGAAGCTGGGGCCGAAGCACCTCGCTCTACTCGTTTATCTCTTCCATGAAGCGCGTCCCATGCACCCATCGGAGGTCACCGACCTCCTGGGGCGCGGCCAGGAAGAGGAGAAAGAGACGGAAGGACTTACCCGGGCGGTCACCTGGCTGAAGGAGAACGTGCCTGGCATCAACATCCGCCTGACCGCCGAAACGGTCGAGGCGTTTGGCGGTGTCACTCTAGATACGCGGGAGGTCGACACAGCCATCGATGGCGGCGATCCACGCCACGTCGAGGAGCTTTATGTCGGCGAGTTCCTGGAGGGTTTCGAGGCCGGGGCGCCGGCCTTCGATGAGTGGGCGCAGAAAGAACGCGGCCGCCTGAAGCGGGCCTGGAACCATGCCATGCTCTCCGCGGCGCGGGATGCGGGACGCCGGCGGAAGTGGGAGTTGGCCGCCGACTGGTGGGCTGTCCTGGTGGCCCGTGCGCCGATGCGTGCCGAAGCCGTGGCCGGCCTGCTGGGTGCGCTGGCCGATTCCCGTCAGAAGGAAGAAGCAGCCCGGGCCTACGCCGACTACGCGAAACGACTCGAGGAGGCTGGGATCGCACAGCCGGCGGACCCGGTGAAGGAGGTAATCTCCAAGCACAAGCTTCTGAAGGACATCGCCGAGGGTCGCATCAAACCGCCGCCTGAGCCGCCCGGCGCGCCCCGGCCGGCCCCTCGCGCCGGACCGACGCCCGCACCGGAGCCCATCGAGTCGGACCAGTCGGTGCCGGACTTCGACATCGAGCCTACGCCGCTGCCCAAGAGACGCGCTCCGTCCGCTCCGCCGGCGACTCCCGAGCCGTCTCCTTCGGAACCGGAAGTCGGTAAGGTGGAAGGGTTCGAGGCCGGCGCCGCACAGCCCATGCCGAAGGAAGCGACCGCAAAGGCCGACAAGTCGGGGGCTCCGAAGGAGGCTTGGGACGAGATCGTCGACATCACCTCCACCGACGAGTTCGAGATCGACATCGAGCCGGCGCCTAAGGTTACGCCGCCGCCCATGCCGAGACCGCCGGACATCGGCGGCCCACCCAAGAGCCCGGCCGACAAAGCCGCGCCGCCCAAACCGAAGCCGAAGCCCACGCCTCCACCCAGGCGCCGCAGTAGGGAGGACGATGAGGCGCTCAGGCAGGCTCGCGATGCAGCCAGGGAATACCGCGACTTCGAGCAAGGTCATATCCGCCACCAGGTCACCTCGGTCCGCAAGGATTGGGGGCCGATTCTCCGCAAGTGGTGGGACGACTTCGCGCCGTTGCGCGCCCACCTCGCCGAGCTGGGCATAGCAGCGCTGCAGTGGGCGGCTGCCGCCCTCGTGCTCGGTCTGCAATTGGCCGGCCGCGGCCTCAAAGCTGTGGGCCTGAAGACCGGCGCTTCGTTGACCGCGATGGGCGGTAGGGTCAAGACGAGGCGCCAGCGGGCGGCGGAGACCCGCGCCCAGCGGGCACAGGTCAAGGTCGAGCAGAGGGCGCAGAGGTCGGTGGAGCGGCAGGCGCAGAAGGAGAGTAGGCAGGCGGAGAAGGGTGCGAAGAAGGAGGCGAAGCGGGCCGAGAAGGTGGCGAGGCAGGAGGCCAAGCGGGCGGAGAAGGAAGAGATGCAGGCGTTGCTGGAAGCGCCGATGGAGGCGTCGCCGGAGCCCGAGATCGCCGAGTCCGCTCCGTGGGATGAAGGAGCGGCCGGCTCCCCCTGGGACGAGGAGCCTGCGGAGCCGCGTTCCGTTCCGCAACCTGCCAGGGCTGCGCCGGTGCAGCTCGAGCCCCCGGTCGAGGAGTTCGGGCCACCGATGGATGAGCTTGGGGCGGCGGTCGATTTCGCTGCGCCCGCCGCAGAAGTGCCGCTCGTCGAGGTCACGCCGCCCAGGGTGAGACGGCGGCGCCGGCCGATCGGTTCGCTGCTACGTCGCTTCCGCTACGTGCCGGTCGTTCTCGCGGTCATCGGGCTCGGCGTTGTTTTCGGTCCTCGGCTCATAGGGATGATCGGCGGCCTCACCGAGGAGCTGCCTTCGCAGCTGCCCGAGGTACAGGCGCCGTCGCTCCCGAGGGTCTCCTTGCCCAGGGTTACGATCCGGACGCCGGCTTTCGTCGAGACCGGTGTCTCTAGGATCGCCGAGATGCTCTCCGGACCGCTGTTGGAGGAGTCCGGTCAGTGGTTGCTTCTGGCCGACGTCGAGATCGTGGGCCCCGAAGGAGAGGGAGCTGCGGTGACCGCCGACGGTGCCACGGCCGCGACGCTCGGCGTGCTGCTCGAAGCCGACCTGATCCAGGCACGCTACTACAATGTCGTCCCCCGCGAGCGGGCGCTGATCGCACAGCGGAGAACGGCGGGCCTGGCGTCGGATGCGCTGCCACTGGCGGATGCGCTGACCCTGGCCGGGGCGGCAGGCTATACGGCGGTCCTTGCAGGCCGGGTCACGCGTTACGAGGCGGTTGACAGCGTGACCCTCCAGGTGTTCAACCCGGTGGGTGACACGCTGTACGGCGTTGCGGCCGAGGTGTCGGGCGGGTCGAACACGCTGGAGACGCTGGCGGGTCTAACCCGCACGGTCCGCCGTCGTCTGGGTGAGGCCGGTGATGAGATCGAGGCCAGCGTACCTCCAACTCAGGCTCTCTCCACGTCGGCGTCGGCGCTCGACGCGTTCGCGCGGGCGCGCCAGCACTACTATGCCGGGCGCTATCCCCAGGCGATCGCCGCTGCAAGGCAGGCCGCCGCCCGCGATTCGACCTTCGCACTTGCCTATCGCCTGCTCGCTCAGGCTTACGCGCTCAACGGCCAGCGGACGGCTGCACGAAACGCTCTGGAGAGCGCCTGGCGCTTCAGCCAGAGACTCACGGAGCGCGAGCGCCTGCGGGTTCTGGCCGATCGACACACGTGGGACGGCCGCCGCAGCGAAGCGGCGCTCACCTACGACGATCTCTTCTACGGCCACCGGGATGACGTGGGCGCGCTCAAGAGCCAGGCCCTGGTACAGAACATGATCGGTGTCCGGGGCGGCGGTGAAGGGAACCTCCGCGTCGCCTACACGATCGATCCCTACGACTGGCCGCCGCTCTCCCGAATCGCCCGCTACCTCGGCTATCGCGGCGCCCTCCCAAACGTCGACTCGCTCGTCGCCGCGCTCCAGGAACAGCCCCAATAGACGGCCGTCGACTCGGCTGGGGCCGGGAACCGGCGGCTCGCTTGTAGTCGGCCGCGGAACCTCCTAGCTTGCACACATGATTCTGCGAACGGCAGCGACAATCGTACTGGCCGGCTCGCTGATAGCCGGGACCGCTCAGGTCGCCGGTGCCCAGCAGAGGGCTCAGAACTCGCGGGGACAGCGGGACTGTGTCCTTCGCAAAGAGCCCAACGGCTTGATCCGCGGCGGCAGTCAACCGAAGGGTTGCGTCCTGGTGCTCGAGGAGGACGTGGCACGGCAACAGGTGTCGACCACACCTGCGATCGTATGTGAGGAGACGATCGTCCGCACGCCGAACGTGAGGAAGACCGTGCTCGCCAACTGCGTGCGTCTTTCTGACGGTCGGATTGTGATCCCAACCGTGCCCCCCACCGAAGACGCTGTGGGAGAACGGCACTTCGGGCCCCTGCAAAGGCACTTCGGCGCGATCCAGAGCAACTTCGGCTCGCTGGAACGCCACTTCGGCCCGCTGGAGCGCCATTTCGGCCCGCTGCAGCGCAACTTCGGCTCCTCTTCACAGTCAAAGAGCGGCGGAAAGCGCCCGTAAGAGCTGATTCCACCACGGAGCCGACCCCGATGGAGGTAGACCTCGCCGTCGTTGCTGACGCAGCCAACGTCAGCCAGGAGGGGAAACTCAATATCCTTGGGGTCTTCGATACCATCTGGGCTCGCGAGTTCCCCTTCCGGCACGCCGCCATGGTCTTCGTCCTCCGCGTCCGCGCCGATTTCACCGATCAGGGCGCTCACGAGTTGGAGATCCGCCTCATGGACGCCGACGGCGCCCAGCTCTTCAAGGCCGAAGGCCCCCTGAAGGTCCCCGGCGGACCTCCCGGTAGGCCCATCAAGCCCCACGTCATAATGGGTCTCAGCGGCATCAGCTTCCCCAGGCCCGGCGACTACTCCTTCGAGGTCAAGATCGACGAGCGGCACCTCAAGAGCGTGCCCCTCTGGGTTATGGAAGCCCCGAGTGGCCGCCCCAGGGGCGAGATGGCGTAAACGCTAGCCTTTCTCCTTTGTTGCGATTCGGCGGCCGATGTCGTAGATTCGTAACGCTGGATCCACTTAAAACTGTAACGTAGCCTGCCCTTTCAAGGGCCGAGAACGAGTCTCTTCGACACATCCGGCAAGGAAGGCTGATGGCTAGATCGATCACGGTCGACCCAGACGGTAACTTCCTCGTGGGTAAGCGTCGCCACCAAATCCCCGCGGAGTTCTCAGATCGACAGATCCACAGTTTCCGGACTCTGCTCGAGCCGATCCCCGATACTCCCAGCGGTCCGGCCATGTCCGCGACGCTGCGCAGGAAGCAGCGGGACTACCTGTTGCGGCGCTCGCTGGCGGCGGTGATCCCAGGCTTGCCCCTCCCGGTGCTGCAGAAGCTCTCGATGGTCCAGGTGAGGAATCTCCACGAGTGGATCGCCCGTCACCGTCCGGAGCTGGTAGCCGACCTCGAGTTCCAGCCGGATTAGCTGGGCGTCAACCCACCGAAGGCCACTATGATGAGCGAGCGCATGCTGGCGGTGCGCGCGGGTCTGATCCGCACGCTGGATCCCGAGCGTCCCGAGGTCGAATGCCTGGCGGTCCGAGCCGGGCGTATCGCGGCCATCGGTTCCGCGGACGAGATCCACTCGCTGGTCGGCGGCAGCGGCGAGTGGCTCGACCTGCGGCCGGCGACGGTCGTGCCCGGGCTGACTGACTCGCACGTCCACCTGATCGAGTGGGCGCTCGGCCGGACGGCGCCCGACCTGTCGGGCGTCGGCGCGATGGTGGAGGCATTGGCATCGGTCAGGCGCCGGGCCGACTCCGCTGCGCCGGGGGCATGGCTCGAGTTCAAGGGTTGGGATCCCGCCTTGCGGCGCGAGGCCGACTTGTTTGATCTGGACGAAGCGTCGCAGGGTCGCGCCGTCGCTTTGGTGGCCCACGATCTTCATTCCGGCTGGCTGAACACGGAGGCGATGCGCCGGCTGGGAATTCTCGAGAACCGGAGCGATCCGCCCGCTGGCTCGCTGGAGCGGGATCCCGACGGCCGGCCTACCGGCGTGCTGAAGGAGCGTGCCCTCGACTGGTGGTATGAGGGACGGCCACGCCCCAGCGATGAGGAGCGGAAGGCGGCCCTGCTGGAGGGGCAGGCGGCGCTCCACCGCGTCGGCGTGACGGCTGTACACTCGGTGGAGGCACCGGACTCCTTCCGCATGTTGGAAGGGCTCGAGCTCGCGGGCGAGCTCCACCTCCGCATTCTGCACCACTTCCCGCAGCGCTTCATGGACACACTGATCGAGTGCGGCATCGCCAGCGGGTTCGGTAGCGAGCGGCTCCGGGTCGGCGGGATCAAGTACTTCAGCGACGGCGCCCTCGGCTCACGCACCGCCTGGATGCTCGAGCCCTACGAAGAATCGGAGGGACGCGGCATCGTGCGGATCGAGCCGGAGGAGCTGGCGGCGGACGTCGAGCGTGCGTTGAGTGCCGGCCTCGCCGCCACCGTCCACGCCATCGGCGACGCCGCCGTGCGCATGGTGCTCGATACCCTGGAGCGCGCCGGCTCCAGCGGCCTGGCGATCCCCCATCGGATCGAGCACCTGCAGTGTGTCCATCGGGACGATCTCGGGCGCGCGGCGCGATCGGGTATCGTCGCCTCGATGCAGCCATCGCATCTGTTGACCGACGTGCGGCTCGCGGAAGAACGCTGGGGACCCGTGCGCTGCCGCGGAACGATGGCTCTGCGCAGCTTGCTCGATGCCGGCACGGTTCTGGCCTTCGGCTCCGACGCGCCCGTCGAGGAAGCCGATCCGCGAGAGTCCTTCTACGCGGCGCTGGCAAGACGCGATCGATCCGGTTACCCCGACGACGGTTGGTATCCCGATGAGCGGTTGACAGGCCTCGAGGTGTTGAGAGCCCACACCGAGGGCCCTGCAGTCGCGGCGGGAGATGCCGACCGCCGCGGCCGCCTCTCACCCGGCTACCATGCGGACTTCTGCGCTTGGGACATCGATCCGGCGACGGCCGAGGCGGAGGAGATACTGACCGGGTGCGTCGTGCTCGATACGAGGTGATCTCGGTATCTAACACCCGACATCCAAATCCCACACAATCAAGGTTAACTTAAAATTATAAGACCCAATCAGCGCGAGGCATCGGCCGAGGGTTCAAATCACGGTATGCGATACTCATGGAAGAGCTAGACACGGTCGTCGACGCCCTCGTTGAGGCAAATCTGGTCGTCGCCGCTACCGGCGCCGGGATGTCGAAGGAGAGCGGCATCGCCACGTT
>JBDHHM010000076.1:0-7464 GCA_039589355.1 Gemmatimonadota bacterium
GGCTGGGGAGCAGAGATGGGTTACCCAGCGATCGCACTCGACCCGAATGCCGAAGTCGTGCATGGCCACGTCTTCGAATCGGAAAATCTCTCGGATCACTGGGATGAGCTCGACGCTTTTGAGGGCATCGAGTACGAGCGCGTCTTGACCAAGGTCGAACTCCCGGACCGGACCCTGATCGACGCGTACATCTACGTCGCGCGTTGCTAGCCGCCGGAGGGCGAAACGACGCCATCTAACCGGCCGTTGCTGCAGACGGCGCCCGCAGCGGCGAGTTGTGTGCCTGGGGTGTGTTCTACGGCTAGAACCATCGTACACGATGTCGTGCAGCCCGCTTCGACCCTGCCAGATGACCGAGTGACTGTGGGCATGGGGCCTTTTCATCTGCACGGCATAGAGTCTCGGCTGACCGATGAGCGACAATGAGACTACCCAAGCTCTGTCACCTCCAACACCAGATCGGCCGCCTTGACACTGTGAGTCAATGCACCGACAGAAACGAAATCCGCGCCGCTGAGCGCGTAGTCTCGCACGTTGTCAAGGGTGATTCCTCCCGAGGCTTCTATCTCGATGACGGGTACGAGGCTTCGCGCCACCTTGGCAAAGCAGCGGAACGCTCGAGGAGACTGGTTGTCCACAAGAAGACGGGTAGCACCGGCTTTGGCAGCCACTTCCACCTGAGCGGGTGTTTCCACTTCGACGCAAATCTCGGTCACTCCCCTGGCGCGTGCTGCTTGGCATACCGTGCCCAGCTCTGTCCCGTCGCGCTCTAGAACCGACCAGTGGTTGTCCTTCACCAATACCGCCTTTCCCAGGCCGATACGATGAAGCTCCCCACCAGCGGCCTGGACCGCCCTGATGTCGAGGCCGCGGAGCCCCGGTGCCGTCTTCCGCGTGTGGAGAATCCGACATTGCGTTCCCGCCACAGCCTGCACAAACTCGCGCGTCGTGGTTGCTATTCCGCACGCCCGCTGAAGAAGGTTGAGCAGGGGGCGCTCCGCGCGAAGGATGCGAGCGAGGTCTCCCCGAATGCACCCGATCCTCGTGCCCGGGGAGACCGACGCACCGTCGCTTACCGACCAACCGATGGAACAACCACACAGCTCGGCGACCTTCTGGGCGTACTGGGTACCGGCTACGACCCCACCTTGCTGGAATTCGATGGCGCCCGCAGCCCGTGTCCCTGCTGCACCTACGACCTCGCTTGTTACGTCAACGTCACCGTCTTCAGCCAGAGCAAGCTCTGCCACCCGCCTCGAGTCGGTATCTACGTCGGGTAGAGAATCGCCGCGTACTGGGCTACACACGGTATCTCTAGCCAATATTGACCATCCGATCGAGGGCGGCCCGCGCTCTAGCTGCGATGTCTGGGAGGACTGTAATGGCGTGCTGGTCGTGAAGGAGAGAATCACGTACCCGATCAAGGGTGGTCGTCTTCATGAAGGCGCAGACCGCCTCGGGATCAGCGGCGATGAACTGCTTGTTGGGCGCGACCTTTTTCAAACGGGGTAGGATGCCCACTTCGGTCGCGACGATAAACGTGCGAGCAGGTCGCGACTCGGCCAGGCGGATCATCCGCTCAGTCGAGGCAATGTGCAGGCCCTCCGGTTCGATATCGCCAAGCCCCATCTCGTATATGACCTGTCCGGCGCACCCGCACTCGGGGTGTACCAGCACTTCGGCTTCAGGATGCTCCTTCCGCCGTGCGTTCACGGTCCGCGCACTTATGTCTTTGTGTACGTGGCACTCGCCCATCCAGACCTCCACCTGGCGGTGCGGCCGCATTCGCTTTATGTGGGCGCCAAGGAAGAAGTCCGGTAAGAAGAGGATGCCGCGGTCCTCGGGGATGGCGTCGATGACCGCGAGGGCGTTCCCGCTGGTGCAGCAGTAGTCGAGCTCTGCCTTCACCGCCGCAGAAGTGTTTACGTACCCGACAGTCACATAGTCCGGGAACCTGGCTTTCCAGCGGCTCACATCTTCGGCTGTGATGCCCGCCGCCAAGGAGCAGCCCGCTTGCAGGTCCGGGAGCAGCACCCGCTTTTGTGGCGAAAGCATGGCGGCCGTCTCCGCCATGAAGTGCACGCCGCAAAAGACGATCACATCGGTATCCGTTTCGGCCGCCTGCCGCGAGAGACCAAGCGAATCGCCGACGAAATTGGCGACGTCCTGCACCTCAGGGCGCTGATAGTTGTGGGCGAGGATCATGGCTCCGCGATCTCGGGCCAGCGCCCGGATTTCATCTTGCATCTCCGCCACCCGGTCAGGGGGGAGTTTGACTTGTTCGATCACCGGCAGTGCAAGAGCCATGATTCGTCCGAGTTCACCTGGGCGCCGAAGCGTCCCTCCGTCCTCCACACGTAATCTACTACGACACCGATCGCGCGTCGTAGGTACGGTGCCGTCACTGGTCGCTGGGCCACGTCCAGGGGCAGGCGCCTCTGAGTTTCTAGGCCGCAGGGAGCGATGGTCCGTCCCTGCATCACAGAGCCTCGATAGGTGTTGGGTGCAGGACATCGCACCGCATGTGAAATGAAGCCAGAGCGCCACTGCTGGAAAACGAGCTGAAAAACGGGAAGCAAGAAGACCCGTGTTGTCTAGTTACGGACGTTTGACGCTGGAGGCCTTATAGCTGTTACGCGGCGATGGCCAGCGCGCCAATCACCACTTGTTAGGGCCTCAACGCGTGCCAACATCTGAAAGCCGAGCGCTTCCTTACCTAGATAGCCTAGGGATAACCCTAGTGTAGCTGTCACGACCTCGTGACTTGCGCCAAGTAAGACAGGGCATCCCCCTAACCGGCCCGCCGGGTTCCTTCTTCTAGGCTTGGCACTCCCGACGCCGTCTCATGGACACTCCTGGCACCCTCTGAGGAGAGCAGGCGCGTCCAGGGTAGCGTAGGTCGGGAAGAGTTGAAGAGCGTGAGGTGGAACTTCTGGAGAACTTCAAGGAGGATTTCAAGGCATAGCCCTCGGGTCAGTATGCCCCTCGGTCCTACTCGTTGGGCCCCATGGCCCCCCCTCCCAGCCGTCGCTCCGGGGGGCACGCATAGCCCACCGCTGCCCTCAGTTTTCCCCTAAGGTTTCCCTTCGCGATCCGCTCAGGATCCAGCCTGAGCAGAGATTCCCGCTGTGATTCAGGGGTTATTCGACAGGGATCCCAGGGGGTCGGGACCATGAGGCCGTCTGCTGAACAATGGTGGTCCGGGTCGATGACACGGCCAGGGGAAGGGAGTTGACAGATTCTCCTAAGTTAAACTAACTTAGCCACTTAAGGTACATTGAAGCGGTCGATCCCCCCCTCATTTCGGAGCCGATCGATCTCGCCGGCTCGTGGGGTTCGTCCCGGCTCGGGCTCAAGCCACCTCCCACGATCCCTGGGCCCGGGAAGGATTGCAGAACATGGCCGCCGGGACTCCCTCCGATCCGAGAGCGTGGTCCCCCAGCGAGGCGGGCCATCTCAGGCGAGCGCTCGAGCTGGCCGACCGCGGGGGCGGCAGGACTTCGCCCAACCCGAGGGTGGGCGCCGTTCTGACGCGTGACGGGGAGGTCGTGGGGGAGGGACATCACCGCGTCGGCGGCGGACCGCATGCCGAGATCGAGGCCCTGCGCCGGGCGGGGGACCGTGCGAGGGGCGCGACCCTCTACGTGACCCTCGAGCCCTGCAATTGCCAGGGACGGACGCCCCCATGCTGCCCGGTGGTGATCGAATCGGGCGTGGAGCGGGTCGTCGCCCCGATGCCCGATCCGAACCCGCGTGTGAACGGGTCCGGGTTCGACGAACTCCGGCGGGCCGGGGTCCGGGTCGAGGTTGGTCTCCTGGCCCGGGAGGCACTGGATCTGAATCGGGGCTACGTCCACCGGGTCGCCACCGGGCGCCCGTACGTCAACCTCAAGGTTGCCACGACCCTGAACG
Source organism: Gemmatimonadota bacterium (assembly GCA_039589355.1). Taxonomy (GTDB): domain Bacteria; phylum Gemmatimonadota; class Gemmatimonadetes; order Palauibacterales; family KS3-K002. Next base: position 3,913 of record JBDHHM010000076.1, read on the forward strand.
GAAGCATTCAGGGAATCCGTCCCGGCGACCGGTGCATCACCGGGGAGCGTGCCCAGCGACACGCTCACCGGTTGCGCGCGAGGGTGCAGGGCCTTTTGATAGGAAGGGGTACGTTCGAGGCGGACCAGCCCCGCCTCGACGCGCGCAAGAGCGAGGATCCCGCCTACATTCCGAGGCGATTGATTCTCGATGGCAGCTTGAGCTTTCCCGAGAACGCGCCCTGGATCGAGGCGGGGGAAGCCGCCACGATCGTGCTGTTCCACCGGGAGGGGGCCGCACCGGAGAAGCGACGGCGGCTCGGGGGCCTGGGCGTGGTGACCTGTGCAGTCGCGGCCGACGAGACGGGGCGGCTCGACCTGGGAGAGGTCGTCGCCCGCCTGGGAGAGTGGGAGATGAACGAGATCCTGGTGGAGGGAGGGGGGAGGGTGCTCGATTCCTTCCTGCGCGGCGGCCGATTCGAGCGGCTCCATCACTACGCCTCGGCGTCCCTGGGACGCGGGGACGACCGAGGCTGGTTCCTCGGGACCGAGCCGCCGGCCTGGCAGGAGTCACGTCCGCTCACGACGGTCGAGACGCGCCTCCTGGGAGATGATCTCCTGCGGGTCATGACCCGCGGCTGGGAGGATGACTACGCCGGGGCGCACGGTTTCGCCCGATCGTGACCGCGCCGGGCCTCGATGGGCCCGGGCAACGGAGCTGAATGCAGAATGTTCACGGGGATCGTATGCGGTGTGGGGGAGGTCCGCGAGGTCCGTTCGCTGGAACGGGGCAAGGAGTTCTCGATCCGTGCACCCGAGATCATGCCGCGGCTCGAGCCGGGCTCCTCAGTGGCGTTGAACGGGACCTGTCTCACCGTCGTCGCTCGGGATGGGGAATCGTTCCGGACCCAGGTAGTCGCGGAGACCCTGCGGGTCACGAATCTTGGCGAGCTCACCGCGGGTGAGACCGTAAACCTCGAGCCGTCGCTCCGGGTCGGCGACGAACTGGGCGGACACCTCGTGCAGGGACACGTGGATGGTCGGGCCGAGGTCACCGGGATCCACGAGGGCGAGATGGATCGCCGGATCGACTTCCGCATAGATCCCGAGGTGGGTCGCTACCTGGTTCCCAAGGGAAGCGTGTCGCTCGACGGGGTCAGCCTCACGCTCGGACCCGAGGTCACGCCGGAGCTCTTTCACGTCTTCGTGATCCCGCACACGTGGGAGAAAACGATCGTCCGCCGGTACGTGCTGGGAACGCTGGTCAACGTCGAGGTGGACATTCTGAGCAAGTACGTCCGACACTTTCTCGAGGGCGAGGGTCGTCCTCCTCGACCGCGCGGCGGAGGATGATCCCCGAATGAGCCGAGCTGCACCTCCCAAGACCGGCCAGCCCAAGGCCCCCTTCAGCACGATCGAGGATGCCTTGGAGGATATCCGCCAGGGCCGAATGCTCATCGTGGTGGACGACGAAGACCGCGAGAACGAGGGCGACCTCGTCATGGCCGCGGAGAAGGTGACCCCCGGCGACGTTAACTTTATGACGAAGCAAGCCCGGGGGCTCCTCTGCCTGCCGGCGGCTGAGGACATTCTCGACCGGCTCGATCTCAAGCCCATGGTTGAACGGAACACCGCCCGGCTCGGAACGCCCTTCACCGTTTCGATCGACTATCTCCACGGGACCTCCACAGGGATCTCCGCCGCCGATCGGGCCGCTACGGTCCGGGCGGTCGCGAATCCTTCCTCGCAGCCGGGCGATTTCGCCCGGCCCGGCCATATCTTCCCGTTGCGGGCGTCCGCCGGAGGCGTCCTGCGCCGGGCCGGCCATACCGAGGCCGTGGTCGACCTGACCCGCCTGGCCGGCATGCGGCAGGCCGGGGCCCTATGCGAGATCATGGACCAGGACGGCACGATGGCGAGGCTGCCCGCTCTGCGCCGGCTCTCCGAGGAGCAGGGCCTGCGCATGATCACGATCGAGGACCTGATCGCCTACCGCCGTCGCACCGAGAAGCTGGTCCGCCGTGTGGTCGAAACCACCCTGCCGACAGAGTTCGGTGACTTCCGGCTGATCCTCTACGAGACGACGGTCAGCTTCAATCATCACGTCGCGCTGGTGAAGGGGGAGCCTCACTTGCAGGAGGCGGCGCTCGTTCGCGTTCACTCGCAGTGCCTGACCGGGGACGTCTTCGGATCGCTGCGCTGCGACTGCGGGATCCAGCTCGAACAGACCATGCGGCAGATCGCCGAGGAAGGGCACGGCGTGCTTGTCTACATGCGCCAGGAGGGCCGCGGGATCGGGCTCGCCAACAAGATCCGCGCCTACGCCCTGCAGGACCGGGGTCGCGACACGGTCGAGGCGAACGAAGAGCTCGGGTTTCCGCCCGACCTACGCGACTACGGAGTCGGTGCCCAGATCCTGAACGATCTCGGGTTGAAGCGCATCCGGATCCTCACAAACAATCCTCGCAAGATCGTGGGCGTCCAGGCCCATGACCTTGAGGTCGTCGAGCGGGTTCCGATCGAGATCCCGCCGACCCCGGAGAACAGGAGCTACCTGGCGGCGAAGCGCGACAAGCTGGGCCACATCCTTCCCGCTGCACAGACCGATCCCGAGCCCGGCGGCGGCGGCGAAGGCAAGCCGGAGGCAAGGGAACATGGAAAAGCATGCGGCAGCCGATGAACTCGACGCGCAGGCCGGATGCGGGAGGCGGATCGGGATCGTCGTGAGCCGATTCAACGCGGAGATCACCCGCGGCCTCTGCGAGGGGGCGACGCGCTATCTCCGCGAGAAGGGCGTCGAGGAGAAGGACATCGAGGTGGTCGAGGTCCCGGGAGCGTTCGAAATCCCCCAGATGGCCCGGCAGCTGATCGCGAAGGGGGGCATCGATGCCGTCGTCTGCCTGGGCGCACTGGTGCGGGGTGAAACGCCCCACTTCGACGTGCTCGCCCATGCAGTCGCAAGGGCGATCCAAATCGTCGGGCTCAAGACGGGCATTCCCGTGACATTTGGGATTCTCACAACGAACGACATGGAGCAGGCGCGCTCGCGCTCACGCCCACGCGGTGACGAAAACAAGGGGCGTGAGGCGGCCCAGGCCGCGCTCGAGATGGCACGGCTCTTCGAGCGCCACAGGCGCCAGGCGGCTATCTAGGGTCAAGACCGAATCCTCCTGGAGGGGCAGGGTGAGCAGCAGGCGCCACTCCGCTACGCTTCAGTCGAACGTATCGCGGTAGCCTGAGTGGGATGACTTTTGTAGGTGCGCTGCGGAGAACGACCCTCCTGCAGCCCATCCCTTCTCAGAGCTGGGCGCGTTGCTTCGCCAGGGTGGTGTCGTCGCTGAGCTTCGTTACGAGCTGCGCAGATTGTAACGCTGGAAAGGCTGATCGGAAATCCGAACACTGACCTGAAGCTACTCAAAGCCCCACTCGTCATAAACGACGGCGGGGCTTTAGCTTCCAGCAACGGGCCCGGCGCGATTCGAACGCGCGACCTCTTGCTCCGGAGGCGGCCTCGAGCACATGCGGATTCCGGCACAATACCTGAAAAATCACGGTGGACCGTGCGATCTGCCGG
>JBDHHM010000077.1:0-8653 GCA_039589355.1 Gemmatimonadota bacterium
ACGAAGCGCCTGGTCCGGGGTGACCCGCTGGTTCGGGCCCCAGACCCTGCCGTCGAAGTCTTTCCGGGTGACCATGCTCTGGATCGCCATGAGCGGCTCGTACGGACCGGGTACGTAGTCCGAGGCGCTGGCGACCGGGATACCGTAGTCGAGGAAAGACTTGTGGGCGAACATCCAGCGCATCTTTTCCGGTCCGTACTCCACCCACTTGTTCCCGTGGTAGTGGGCGTAGGTGTAGAACGGGGTGGGGATTGCACCGACCGCCTTGATTCGCCGCAGTAGCTCGGGATTCACCAACGAGCAGTGCTCGAGCCGGTGACGCGGATCGGGTCGCGGCCACATCTCCTGGACCCGCTCGTAGGCGTTCAACACCATGTCGATAGCGACGTCACCGTTGGCGTGGATGCCCACCTGCCAGCGATTGCGGTGCGCCTCTTCCACGGCCTCGTGAACCTCCTCCTGGGTCATGGTGAGGATGCCGAAGTCGTCCGGCCGCCCGACGTAAGGCGTGCTCATCCGCATCGTACGCTCCGAGGCCGAACCGTCGGCGAAGAACTTCACCCCGCCGACACGGAGCCATTCGTCTCCCAGGCCCGTGTAGAGTCCCGAATCCTTCATCGCCTCATAGGCCGATCCACCGCCGAGCATCATGTATACCCGGCACTTGAGCTCGCCCGCCACGAGCGCGTCCTGGTACGCGGCGGCGATCTGCGGCGAACAGCTGGCATCGGTCACCGAAGTGAGCCCCGCCGCGCTCATCAGCTCGGTGATAAGCTTCACACCCGCCTGCCGCTGCTCTCGTGTGGTGCCCCATGGGATGAGACGTGAGAGCGGAGCCCGCGCCGCTTCGGCCACGAAGCCGGTCAGCTCGCCGCCCTCGCGGCCGTATTTCCCGTCCGGCGGGTCCGGAGTCTCGGCGGTGATGCCGGCCATCTCGAAGGCCATGCTGTTGTACCACGAGGTGTGACCGCCGCGGTGGCCCACCTGAACGGGGTGATTCGGCACTGCCTCGTCCAGGTCCCTGCGGGTGAGCCTCCGGCCCTCGCGGACCTTCGTGTCGTCGAACTTGAATCCAACGATCCACTCCCCAGGCGGCGTCTGGGACGCCTTCTCTCGGAGCGCCGCCTGGATCTCGGCGATGCTCCTGAGGTCCAAGTTCACCCGCGTCAGCTCGCTTATCCCGCCGGAACCCGGGTGGCTGTGCGCGTCTATGAATCCCGGGGTCACGGTCATCCCTTCCGCATCGATCACCACCGTATCAGCGCTCGCCAGGTTGCGGATGTCATCGTTGCTCCCCTTGACCGCGAAGGCCTCGGCGGTCGGCTGATCGTCATCTACGGTGTAGACCCTACCGTTGAGTAGGACGAAGTCGAGGCCTATTAGGTCGCGCTCCTGTGAGTACGGCTGAGCCATCAGCTCGCTACCGATCGCCGCGAACCGAATCGAGCTCCTCACGCGCACCTTCAGGTGGGCGTGTGAAGAGACTGACCCCGATCGTGACCGCGAATCCGGCCAGGAAGCCGGGCAACATCTCGTACAGGGAGTAGAATTGCTCCTTGAACAGCAACACCCAGAGGACCGTGGTGAGGAATCCGGCCACCATCCCCGCGATCGCGCCCGCTTTGGTGGTGCCACTCCAGAAAAGCGAACAGAGCACCACCGGAGCGAACGCCGCGGCCAGGCCCGACCAGGCGAAGAGGACGAACCAGAAGATCACTCTCACTTCCGGCAGCGCGAGCGCCAGGGCGATCGCCCCGATCACCACCGTAGTGAGCTTGCCGAGGAAGGAGAACTGTCGCTCGGTTAGGCCCGGGTGAAGCACCTTCTGGACCACATCCCGAACGACGGCCGACGACGCGAGGATCAGTAGCGAGTCCACCGTCGACATGATGGCGGCCAGCACGATCACCAGGAACACCCCGGTGAAGACCGCAGGCATCAACTCGGCGCTCATCGTCGGAAGGATCGTCTCGGGATCCGCCAGTCCCGGGAACAGCACCCTTCCCGCCATGCCCGCAAACACCGCGCCGATATCGAAGACGATGATAACGGCCACGGCCATCACGCTGCCATCGATGATCTCGCTACGATGCCGTGCCGAGATGAAGCGCGTGAGAAGCTGAGGCGCGCCCAGGAACGCCAGACCGATGCCGACGAAGCTCACCGCGCTGGCGATCCCTACCGCCGACAGCCCGAACTCACCCATCGGCTTCAGAAGATTCGGATCGATGGCACCGAGCTGCGATACCATCGGGCTCCAGCCGCCGACCGCGGCGATCCCCACGATGGGTAGCACCAGGAGTCCCAGAAACATGAGGACCCCGTGCAGCAGATCGTTATAGGCGACCGCCGTGAAACCACCCACCGTGGTGTAGAAGAGGATCAGCGCGATCCCTATCAGAACGCCCAGCTCGTAGCTAGTGCCCAGAAACGAACTGAACGCCTTCCCCGACGCGGTGAGCTGGGCGGCCGCGTAGGCGGTGACCATCGAGAAGATGATCACGACGCTCACCAGGCGAATGATGTGTTGCGTGTCACGGAAGCGCGACTCGAGGTAGTCGGGGACGGTGATCGAATCGTAGCGGTCGGTGTACTCCTTGAACCGTAGCCCGACGAAGACCCAGGCGAGCGCTACCCCAAGGACCTCACCCAGCACGACCCACAGGGCATGGATGCCGACCAGATACCCCATCCCGGTGAGGCCGAGGAGCAGCCAGGCGCTTTCGCCCGTGGCGTTGGAGCTGAACGCGATGACCCAGGAGGGAAGCTTCTTACCGGCCACATAGTAGCCGGCCACGCTGCTGGATTCCCGTCCTCCCCAGATCCCGATCGCCACGAGGACGACCCCGTAGATGGCGAGAACCGCGATGATCGCCGCTGAGCCCATGCTACGCCCCCTCGCCCCTGCGGCGACGCTTGAAGTAGAAGACGGTTACCAGAGCGAGAGCGGGAACGACCGCCACGAATAGCAGCAGCCACGCCGTCCAGTGTAGCCCCCCGATCATGCGCCTAACCCACCGAGCCCATGCGCTGGCATGCGCGGCGCAGGCGGTCCAGCGCGTCCTCGACCTCGCCTTCGCTCACCAGCATCGAGGGACCGATCCGAATCACATTGCCGTTGAGTCCGCCGACTCCAATCAACAGGCGCTCTTCCTTCGTTGCCTCGAGCAACGCCTTGGCTTTCCCGGGGCTCGGCTCCTTGCTCGTTCGATCCTCGACCAGCTCGAGCGCCTGCATGAGCCCCATGCCGCGCACCTCACCGATCCACTCGTGCTCGCTCATCAGATCCTCGAGACCCTGCCGTAGCTGGTCGCCGCGGGCCTGCGAGCGGCCGGGCACGTCCTCCCGCGCCATCACCTCGAGCGTGGTATCGGCGGCCGCCATGCACACCGTGTTCCCGCCAAAGGTCGAGATCGTCTTGGCGGTCCAGGCCTCGGCGATCTCCGGCCGTGTCATCGTCGCGCCCACCGGCAAGCCGTTGGCAATCCCCTTCGCCATGACCATGATGTCCGGCTCCACGTCCCAGTGCTCGATGCCGAACCACTTGCCCCCCGTGCGACCGAAGCCCGCCTGTACCTCGTCGCAGATAAACAGGCCACCGTAATCGTGGATGATCTCGACCATGCGCTGGAAGTACCCCGGCGGCGGCACGACATAGCCTGCAACACCCTGGATGGTCTCGGCCATGAAAGCGGCGGGCTTGCCGTCGGTGACCGTGCGGATCGCGTCCTCCAGATCTCGAGCGAGAACATCCACAAAGGCCGGATCGTCGAGTCCTTCGATGGGGAATCGATAGCGATACGGCGACATCACGTGCTTGATCCCGGGTAGCGTGCTGGCGAGCGGACGCCAGGACGCGTGCGCCGTGAGGTTCGTGGCGAGTATGCTGCGCCCGGAGTATCCCTGGCGAAGCGCGATCACTTCGCTTCTCCCGGTATACATGCAGGCCATCATGACCGCCGTCTCCACAGCTTCGGTGCCGCTGTTGGTGAAGAACGACTGGCTCAGCCGACCGGGAGCGATCTCGCTCAGCCTCTCGGCGGCGCGGATCTGGTTCTCCGTGATGTAGAGCGTGGACGTGTGCCCCAACTTGCCCACCTGCTCGCGCACGCGTGCCACTACTTCCGGATGGCAGTGACCGATGGAAGTCGTGAGGATCCCGCTGAAGAGATCGAGGTACTCGCGCCCCTCCGAGTCCACCACCGTCATGCCGCTCCCTTCGACCAGCACGAGAGGGTCCTCATAGAGTGGCGGGGCGCAGGGAAACAGGTACTTGGAGTGATCCGCCTTCACCTGAGCCGTATCGGTGCTTACCGCAGTCTGATTTGTTGGACTCATCGCTACCACCTCGAGATCACGACGCGCTTGTCTGTGTAGAAGTCGATGGCATCTCGGCCCTGGGCCTTGAGGTCGCCGTAGAACGAGCCTTTCGCGCCACCGAACGGGAAGAACGCCATCGGAGCGGCCACTCCGATGTTTATGCCGAGCATGCTGATGCCTGCGTGATAGCGGACCTCGCGTGCCGCGCGACCGCTGGTCGTGAAGATCGACGTCATGTTGCCGTAGCTGATCCGGTGAATCAGCTCCAGAGCTTCATCCAGCGAACCGACCCGGGCCAGGCCTCCCACCGGGCCGAATATCTCCTCGCGGCCGATGACCAGGTCCGGGCCTACCTCGTCGAAGAACGTGGGGCCGACCCAGTGTCCCTTGGGGTAAGCCTTCACCGTTGCGTCGCGGCCGTCGAGCAACAGCTTGGCGCCCTCGCGGACTCCCTCCTCGATGTAGCCGAAGACGCGCTGGCGATGCGATGCAGAGATCACCGGGCCCATGAAGGGGTCGCCTTCGAGGGCGTAGCCCATGCTGAGCGAAGCCGCCCCGTCCAGCAGCCGCTCCTTCATGTCAGGATAGGCGTCCTCGACACCCACGATCACGCTGCCTGCCAGGCAACGCTGGCCCGCCGAGCCGAACAGCGATGAGAGGATCGCATCGGTCGCCTGATCGTAGTCCGCGTCCGGGAGCACCACGAGATAGTTCTTCGCTCCGCCCAGCGCCTGCACGCGCTTGCCACGCGCGGCCGCGCCCGCGTAGATCTGCTTTGCCACCGCGCTCGAGCCGACGAAAGAGATCCCTTTCACATCGGGGTGCTCGATTAGCGCAGCCGCAGCGTCCCGAGCGCCGTGCACCACGTTGAGCACACCCTTCGGCAGACCGGCCTGTGCGGCCAACTCGACAACCATCGTGTGCGTCAGAGGATCCTGCTCGCTGGGCTTGAGAACGAACGTGTTGCCGGTGGCGACCGCGTAGGGCCAGAACCACATCGGGATCATGACCGGGAAGTTGTAAGGCGTTATGCCGGCGAACACACCCAGCGGCTGCAGGACGGTCTCACAGTCGATCCCCGGAGCTATGTCCTCGAGCATCGAGCCCATCATGAGCGTGGGGACCCCGCAGGCATGCTCCACGTTCTCGATCCCGCGCCTGACCTCGCCGCGGCACTCCTCCAGGTTCTTCCCGTGCTCCCGGGCGAGGCTGGTGGCCAGGGCCTCGGAGTTCTCCTCGAGCAGCGTCTTCAGCCGGAAGAGGACCCGCGCACGGTCGATCGCCGGCGTAGTGCGCCAGGCCGGAAACGCACGTTTGGCCGCCTCCACCGCAGCGCCCACGTCCTCCGAGCCAGACAGCGGAACCTGCCCAAGATGCTCTCCCGTGGCCGGGTCGCTGACCGGCAGGGTCTCGGACCCTGAGGAGGGCACCCACTCACCGCCTATGTAGTTAGCGACCGAGGCATCCTTGATCATCATGTCCTCCGGAAGGGCCTGGCCTCGTGTCGGCAGGGGCACAAAATGGGCCCGCTTGCAGGTCGGCAGCAACCGGCGCCCGGTGCCGCCGGATCTTGGCCGCGGCAGCCTGAGCCGGTAAGGGCCGTCACCCCATAAGCCGCTTGACGAGAGACTTCACAGCGCCCTCGTAGCGCTTGACCACGAGCACCGACGCCGGTGAGTGGCGGGCCACCTTCTCCGGGATCTCGCCCAGCAACACCTTGCGGAACAGAGGCTCCTTGGCGGCCCCGATGACGACGAGATCGCAGTCGCGACTGGCCAGAGCCAGGCCTCCGGCCACCGACTCCGCCTCGATCAGCCGCTTCTCCAGGGGTACGGTCACATCGAAGTGGACTAGCGTCTTCTCGATCCACTGTTCGGCCTCGGAACGCTGCCGCTCCGACGCTCCCGGCGGCACGACGTAGCCGGCCGTCACCTCCATCTCGAACGCCTTGCCGAGCACGTTGAGGAACTCGGCCGCAAGCTGCGCGTGTGGGCCGCCCGCCGTGGGGAACAGGCAGCGCTTGAACTTCCCGTCGGCGGCGATCTTCAACAGCAGCAGATCGCAGCGGGCATGCCGGATCACCTGGTCGGCGACCTCGCCGAAGATACGCTCCCGCGTATTCGTATACCCTTTCCAGCCCATCAACAGCACGTCCGCCCGGTGCCGCACCGCCGCCTCGAGGATCCCGTGGTGGGCGTTATGCGCGATGGCGACATCGGTCTCGAGCTCAATGCCGTGCTCCGCCGCGTACTCGCGCGCCTGCCTGAGCAGCGGCTCCCTGTGGTGAGTGAAGCGTAGGCCCTCGTGGATCGGCAGCTGCCTCGGCACTACCACCACGGTGACGGCAACCAACCGCCTGCCGCGCGCCTGGGCTATCGGGCCCGCAAACTCGAGCAGTGTCTTGACGGTGTCCGGGTTGTGCAGAGGCACGACGACGGAGTAGTCGGGCTTCTCCTCCAGTGGCCGCTGGCTCGGGATGAGCACCTGTGGCTCCGCGCCGGCCGCCTGTTTCTCGAAGTACCCGAAGTAGATGAGAAGGCCGAGGACCACCCAACCCGCCGTCACGTACCAGGCGAGCGGTTGGAACTTGAACTGGTAGACCGCCAGGAAGACGTTGAGCGAGATACCGAGGATCGGCGTTAGAGGGTAGAGCGGAACCCGAAAAGTACGAGGAATTTCCGGCGCTTTGCGGCGCAGCGCGATGACCGCGAGGTTCACCAGCGCGAAGGTGAGCAGGAAGATCAGGCTGGCCGCCGAACCTACCGCCTCGATCGGCAGGGTCAGCGCCATGACCAGGAGGATCACACCGGTGACGATGATCGCCATACGCGGCGTGCGCCGCTCCGGATGGATCTTCGACATCTCACGCGGTAGCAGGTTGTCACGTGCCATCGAGAACGCGACTCGCGAGGACGCCAGGACCGTCGCGTTCAGGGCCGACATGGTCGAGAGCAGGCCCCCGAACACGATGATCCCGACGCCGAAGGCGGGCATGAAATCCTCCGCCGCTCGTACGATCGCCGTCTCCTTGTACTCGCCTAGGAACCGCCAGGTCGGGCTGTCGCCGGCGCTCACCGCGCCCAGAGAGACGAACAGAATCAACAGATACATCGTCACCGTGATCGCCAGGGCGATGAACGTGGCGCGCGGGATGTTCTTCTCCGGCTCCTTGATCTCCTCGGCGACGGTGGCGATCAGGTCGTAGCCCTCGAAGGCGATGAACGTCAGGCCCATCGCCACCAGCACACCCCCACCACCCAGCGGGAAGAACGGCGAGAAGTTCTCAGCCGCCTCGGTCGGTGCGGCGAACACACGCCTCAGCCCGTAGAACACGAAGATCCCTAATACGGCGAGCTTCGCCAAAGTCAGCGCGTTCTCCGCCTGGCCCGTGACTTCGGCGCCCCGGATGTTCAACCGGATGAAGACGAGTCCTACCAGCAGCGTGACGATCAGGATGGGGACGGTCCCGCCGAGAACCCCGAACAGGCCTCCGGTCAGGCCGGGGACGTATTTGTGGAAGAACTCCCAGAAATACCCGGCGAACCCAAGAGCGTACAGGCTGCACGCCACGGTATACGCGAACCAGAGCATCCACCCGGCGGTGAAGGCCAGCGCGCCCGGGAAGGCCATCCGCACGAACGAGTAGCCGCCCCCCGCCCGTGGGATGGCGGAGGCCAGCTCGGCGTAGGCGAAGGCGGTCAGAAGCGTGACCACCCCGTTCAGCGCGAACGCCAGAATCGAGGCGGGCCCCGACTCGCCGGCGGCGATCCCCGTGAGGACGAAGATACCCGCACCGATCATGGCGCCGACGCCGATCATCGTGGCGTCGAACAGGCCGAGATCGCGGGCGAACGTGGTCCTCGACGGGGTCTCGTTCGTCATTCGCTTGATTTGCTGAGCGAGAATACAGGCTATGCACCCGTGGTGGGGGCCGGCGACATTCTAGCGCCGGATCATACCTCCTGCCAGGCCGTAGGCATGGCCAGGAGTAGCGCGATTCTCAATGAGGTATCGATCCGGGACGACGGTAGCAGATGTTTGGTCTCGAGCCATCTCGGGGTCACGGCGGCCGCGCCGTGGACGCCCGGACCACCATACGTCGCGGCCTCGAGGACGAGTTCGGTGCTGCTCTCTGTCAGGTCGCCGTTCGCCACCAGCTCCTGGACCGCGAAGTGAAGTACCAGGTCGAGGTCGCCGTCTCCATCGTCGTCCTCGAGCCGGGCCATGAGTTTCCCACTCTTCTTCCTGTGTACGCGGATGTCCGCTCGCCTGCCGTCACCCAGCGTCACCGTCTCGGGATCGACCTCCGATGCGTCGAATCCATCCGTCGTCG
>JBDHHM010000078.1:0-8446 GCA_039589355.1 Gemmatimonadota bacterium
GCGGCGGCCAGCCGACCCTGCGACGCGGCACGTCTTGACGCGATCAGACGCGCCTGCGTTTCCTGTAGCGCCTCCAGCGACTCCCCAAGCGCCCTGCGGTTCTCGTATTCCTGAACATGAAGGCGGGCGATGGCCGCCCGGAGGCCGGCTCCCACGAGGGCGGCGGCGATGAGTATGGCCAACCGTTCCATCCAGCCGACCGGAGGCGGCCATCCCACCGTCACGTCGAAGAACCCCGAGGCCACGAACATGCCGGCCAGGGCGAGCCCGAAGCCCAGCATAGCCAGGGGTCGCAGTGGCACCACCGCGACCATCACCAGGACGAGCAACAGCGAACCCGCGTAGACGCTCGAGAGGTAGCCCGCGGAATTGACCATGTCGGTCATGGAGATGGCGCCCAGCGCCAGCCCGATCACGGCTGCCAGCCCGCGAGAGTGGTGCCTTCCCCATCCTGTCCGGGAGAGAATCAGACCGAGTGCGCCGATCGCTAAGGCGAGGACCTCCTCCAGAAGCCCTACCTGCAGCCAGCCCTCGCCCCGCTGATAGTCGGCCGGGCCGAACGACCAGAGGAATGCGACGGCGAAGGTCGGCATGACGATCGCCACCGTGGAGACGATCCGCAGACCCAACACCGCACGGTCGCGAAGCTCTGCGCGGAAGTCGTCCTCGACCTTGCGGTAGTCGATCCAGAGGAGTGACCAGAGTGGCCTCAGGGCACCAGGAATGGCCATGGCCGCACTCTATAGCTGTTCTAGGGCGCCAGCAACCCTGGATCCAGCATCCAGCGCACCGCCCAGACCGCACCGCCCGCACCGCCTGCGCCGCCGGGGCGTCTGCGCAGGCTGAGCACCCCGCATTCTGGGAACGAGAAGACTTCGCGCGCCGCGTCGCCGGCCACCAGGCGCGACGCCAGCCGGTCGAGATGCGGCAGGTGCCCTACGAGAATGAGATCCGTCGTCGCCCGGCCGAGCGACTCGGCAAGCTCCTCGACGTCTGCCAGCGGCTCAAGGTACGGCACCTGCGTCACCGGCGCACGGAGGGACTCGGCGAGGATCTCCGCCGTCTGCCGTGCCCGCAGCTTCGTGCTGTGGTGGATCTCGCCGACCGACAGACCGCTTCCGCCCAGGAAGGAAGCCACACGGCGTGCCGTCTCCGCACCGCCCTCGGTGAGCGGTCGGTCCGGATCCTTTTCCTTCGGCTTCGCCTCGCCGTGGCGAACCAGGTAGAGGTACACAGCCGCTCCTCGCAGGGGGCCCTGCCATACTGGCCGAAAAGAAGACAAGATATCGCGGAGCGGGCGCCGTGTCGACGCCCGAGCCCCACACCGGCAATAACCTTGTTTTTGAGCTGTTCGCGGCTCAGATTCTGCCTCCCAACCAGCCAACATCGTCGCTGTGAGATGAACGGATTAGTGCTGTCGGGCGGCGGCGCGCGCGCCGCCTACCAGGTCGGTGTGCTCTCCTACATCGCCGAGAAGGCGCCCGAGGTGAGTTTCCCCATCATCATCGGCGTCTCGGCAGGCGCGATCAATGCCGCGTTCCTGGCCGGGCACCGTGGGAACCCGACGGAGAATCTCCAATCGCTCTCCAACTGCTGGACGAGCCTCACCACCGAGCGCGTGTTCGACACCGACCTGGGCGCCCTGGGGCTGAGCGGGGCCCGCTGGTTCTGGACGCTCGGCGGGGGCGGCACGTCGCTGGGACCGCGCGTGAAAGGTCTGCTGGACACGACACCGTTGAAAGGGTTCCTCGAGGAGCAGCTTCGCGTCGAAGGAATCGAGATGAACGTCGCGGAAGGGCGGCTACGTGCCCTCGCGCTCACGACGACCCGCTACGCCACAGGCCAGACCGTTACGTTTGTGCAGGGCGCCGAAGACGTGCCGACCTGGGAGCGCGTTCGCCGTTGTGGCCTCCCGGCCAAGATCACCGTCGATCACGTGATGGCCTCTGGATCGATTCCACTCGTCTTCCCAGCCATACCGATCGATGGTGAGTACTACGGCGATGGCAGCATCCGACAGGCAACGCCGCTGGCGCCCGCCATACACCTGGGTGCCGAACGCCTGCTCGCCATCGCGACTCGCTACGGCCCGACGCTGGAAGAGGTAAGAGCACGGGCCACCACCGACTATCCACCGCCGGCACAGATCATCAGCGCGATGTTCAACAGCATCTTCCTCGATATGCTGGAGGGCGATGCCGAGCGCCTCGAACGCATCAACCGCCTGATCGAAGCGCTGCCGCCGGGGACCCCGAGCCCGGACGGGCTGAAACCTATCGAGCTGTTCGTCGTTCGACCGTCGCGCGATCTCGGTGTGCTGGCCGAGGATTACAAGGGCAAGCTTCCGCGTTCCCTGCGGTTCATTCTACGCGGCCTGGGCATCCATCGGATGCGCGGCGCCGAGCTCCTCAGCTATCTCATCTTCGAGACGTCATACATCGGTCGCGTCATGGAGCTCGGCTACGAGGACGCCCTGACCCAGTGGGACGGGATCGAGCGCTTCTTCTCCGACGGCGGCTGATTGCCGAGTCCTAGAGGCCGAGCAAGCGGTCGGCGTTAGCCGCGAGGATCGCCTGCTCCGTCGTTTCTGGAACCTCGAGCGCCCGGATGCTGGCCGTCATCGACTGCAGACTTCCGATCATATGAGGGTAGTCGCTCCCCGCCACCAAATGCTCTGGCCCCGCGAACTCGAGGGCGAGGCGCAGGGCAGCGGGATCGAAGTTCACCGTGTCGTAGTAGAAGCGCCGGAGGAAGACACTCGGGGGCTCAGTGATGTGGGCGCGGCACTCGCTAAACGCGTGGAAGCCGCGGTCGAGCCGCTCGGCCAGATACGGGATCGCGCCGCCTAGGTGCGCGAGCACCCATCGAATGCCGGGGAATCGCTGGGGCACGCCGGCGAAGACCAGCCGCGCGGCGGCCAGTGTAGTGTCGAAGGTGAATCCGACCAGCGGCATCAGCCAGTACTCGGTCATCGCTTCCACACCCACCGGGTAGGTCGGGTGCACGTAGATGACGGCGGCCAGCTCGTCCGCCCGCTCCCATAGCGGCCAGAACCGCTCGTCGGCCAGCGGCACGCCCTCGACGTTGCTGAAGACCATCGCGCCCGGCAGGCCGAGCTCGCGTACGGCGCGGGTGAGCTCGGTGACCGATGCGTCCGGGTCGTTCAGCGGCAGCGTCGCCAACGCGGTGAAGCGGCTGTGCCGCTCCTCGACGATCCGCGCGAACGCGTCGTTCACCGCCCCGGCGAGCCGGACCGCCATCTCCCGTGTCTCCACATGCACACCCGGCGCGGTGAACGTCAGCACCTGGACGTCGACGCCCACCTCGTCGAGGACGCTCTCCCGATATTCGATGTCCCGGTGGCCACGGACCGCGACGTTGGTGTCGCCCGGTGAGTGAAGGACCGGGTTCCCCTCGGCGTCGGTGGAGATCTCTACCCGGCACGGCCCCGCGCGGAGGGCGTCCAGGTACTCGGCCGGATAGAAATGGTTATGGAAGTCAACGACTCGCATGAACGCCTCCTCGTTTTTCGCCTCGGGCTCGCAGCCAGATGTAGTACACGGGGAGCCCCACCAGAACAAGCAGCAGGCCGAACGCGCTCTCGCCCGGTTCCGAGATCAGCTGGTTCCCCACGATGACCGCCGTCGATAGCACAAAGACGGCCGGGACCACCGGAAACCCCCAGATGGTGTATCGCGGAGCGTACCCGGGCCGCCGCCGCAGCAGAAAGAGCCCCGCGGCCATCAGCCCGAAGAAGATCCATTCGGTGTAGACCACGCGCGTGAAGAGCGCCTGGTAAGTCCCGGTAACCACGAGGACCGACGACCAGACGGCCTGCGCGACGATCGCGCGGTGCGGCGTTCGGAACCGCGGGTGCACCTCCCCCAGCCAACGGAAGAGCAGCCCGTCGTTCGCCATAGCGTAGTAGACGCGCGGACCGGCGAGGATGATCCCGCTCAGCGCGCCGAACGTCGAGAATATCACCAGCGCCGACATAACCGCTCCGCCACCGTATCCCAGCACGGCGTCGGCCGCGTCCGCGGCCACCCGCGATGACGAGATCACTGTCTCCAGCGGCAGGATGTATAGGTAGACGGCGTTGAGCGCTATGTAGCACGCGGTAACGACGAGCGTGCCGACGAGCAGTGCCCGGGGGATCGTCCGCTCGGGCTCGACGGTCTCGTCCCCCGTATAGGTCACCATATGCCAACCGCCGAAGGCGAAGAGGCCGGCGATCAGTGCGAGAACGAACCCGCGGGTGCCACCGGCAGCCGCAGCGCCAGCCCCGGCAACGGTCTCGGGCGCCGCGCTCCCCACACCGACGGCGAAGTGCTCAGGCACGCGCGACCCGAGGAGGAGCCCTGCGACCACGATCCCTACGACGGCGACGACCTTTCCGATCGTGAACGCTGTCTGGAGTGTGCTTCCCTGGCGCACGCCGACGTAGTTGACGGCGGAAAGCAGCAGGATACCGCCGATCGCCACGAGCTGGACGCCCGTGTCCCCGAGCGGCGCGAAGTACCCGACGTAGCGTGCGAAGATGACGGCGATCGCGGCCAAGATCCCGCTGTGCATGCTCCAGAACATCGCCCAGCCCCAGAGGAAGCCGACGGCCGGTGAGAACTCCTCCCTCAGGAAAACGTAGACGCCGCCGGTGCGCGGGTAGGCCGAGGCGAGCTCGGCACAGACGAGCGCGCCAAACAGGGTGAGCAGCCCGGCAATCGCCCAGACGGCGAAGACACCGCGGATCGAAGGGACCTGGCCGGTGATTAGCGACGGCTGGACGAAGATCGACGCGCCGATGATGGTGCCCACCACCATCGCCGTCGCGCGCACGATACCGATCGAGCGCTCGAGGTGCGGTGTTGCTGCCCCTTGCTCGTCGATTGCCCTTTCAGCCTCGTCAGGTTTGGAGCACCGGGTGTTTCAAGTGGAAGTCGGTCGCCTCCTGGTACGCACGCGCTACCGCCAGCGTCTCCGACTCGCCGTACAGCTTGCCCATGAAGCTGATGCTCGTCGGCGTGCCGTCTTCTCGGAACCCGTTCGGCAGAACTACACACGGATGTCCGGTGAGGTTGGTGAGCGTGAGGTTGCTGCCACCATAGGACGGGACGACATAGACGTCGACCTGCGACATGAGCTCAGCCATCGCCACGAGCGCCAGCGTGCGGGCGCGATTCGCCTGGATGTACTCGACGGCCGGGACCATGCGTGACTGGCGGAACGAGTTGGGCCAGGCGCCCCTGTCCTGACGCTTCAACAGGTCGTCGCGCCCGCTGCGCGTCAGCTCGTCGAACGCCGCCGCCGCCTCGACGCTGAGAACAGTGCGCATCGCGCCCACTGGCAGATCCGGTAGCTCGATAGGCGTCAGGTCGAGCCCCAGGGAACGCAGCCTCTCCAACACAGCTTCGTCGAACGCCTTCCACTCCTGCTGCCGTTCGCGCTCGGCCTCGAAGGCGCTCCTCACGTAGGCGACCCGCAGGCTCCTGACGTCCAGTTCCGCATCCCAGTCGAATGGGAAGTCGACGACCGAAAGGTCCAGGCCGTCGGGACCGTAGATCGCCTCGAACACGAGTGCACAATCCTCAACGCTACGACAGATGGGACCGATCTTGTCCATGCTCCAGGAGAGCGCCATCGCGCCGTAGCGACTGACGCGCCCGAACGTGGGCCGCAGGCCCGTCGTGCCGCAGCGCGTACACGGCGAGACTATCGAGCCGAGAGTCTCGGTGCCGATACCGAAGCCCACAAGTCCGGCCGCCGTCGCTGCAGAGGGGCCCGCCGACGAGCCGCTCGAACCCTGCTCGTAGTTCCAAGGATTGCGCGTCTTTCCACCGTACCAGACGTCGCCCATCGCCAGAGCGCCCAGCGTCAGCTTCGCCATCAGCACGGCGCCCGCCTCCTCGAGCCGCCTCGCCACCGTGGCGACCTCGTCGAGCACCTGCTCCTTGTACGGCTCCGCGCCCCAGGTGGTCTCGTAGTCGGGTACCGCCAGCAGGTCCTTGGCTCCCCACGGGATGCCGTGCAGCGGACCGCGGTAGTTGCCGGCGGCGATCTCATCGTCAGCGCGACGCGCCTGCTCGAAGGCAAGCTCCTCGGTGAGTGTGACGACGCACTCGAGCTTGGGGCCGTACTTCTTCAAGCGTTCGAGGTACATCGTGGTGAGCTGAACCGAAGACAGGCGCCGCGTCTCGATCAGCTTCGCCAGGTGCGTCACCGGCCAGAACGCGACTTTCTCCAGGTCCGACGGCACGCGGTCTATCCGCACCTCGCTGCGGCGCGAGACGCCCCGCTCCCGGGTAACCGTGTGGCCAGGGGGAACCGGTTCGAAGTAGAGGGCCGGCGGCACGCTGTTAGCCAGCTCGAGGCTGCGGATCGTCTCGTAGGCCTGCAACCGTCGGTTGAGCCCGTCCAGCATCAACTCGCGCTCTTCGTCGGTGAACTCGAGGCCGGCGACGGCCTCGGCGTCGGCGAGCATCTCCTTGGTGATCGTCGGTTCTTCTTCATCCTGGACCATCGACCAGAGCGCGCCTGGCAACAGCGTAGATGAAAGACCGATGCCGGAGAAGTAGGCGAGGAAACGACGGCGAGTGAGCTGGGCGACGTCAGACATGGAAACCTCCCGGTTCCCTGAGCGTTGGATATCGATCACTTGATCACGTGGCTGTCGAGTATCGGATATCGGATAGTGAGATCAAAAGACATCGAGGTCGTTCCCGTATACCACGTCTCCATCGTAGACCTGGCGTATCTCCTCGACCAGCTCCGACGGTGTCGAACCCCACAACAACTGATGGTAGAGTATCAGGAGGCCCGGCCGCGCCTCCGCAGCGATGCGACCTAGCTCCAGCGAAGACGTGTGGGAGCCCGAATGGTACCTCTGCCACACCGGCGCCCGGCCCTCGAACCCGGCCTGCGAGTAGACCTCGTGGATCAGCACATCGCAGCCGCGGCAGGCCTCGACGATCGCCGGGCTCGGCCGAGTATCCCCGGAGATCACGATAGTCCGGTCGGGCGTCTCGAATCGGTAGCCGAACGATTGTGGCCACGAGCCGTGCTGAAGGTGGAAGGCCGTGACGCGCACGTTCTCGTCCTCGTGTATGAGGCCGGGCTCGATCTCGTGGACGTTGACCTTATACCCGTCCGGGTTGGCAGGCTCGAGGCCGTCGATGCGGACCCGAATGTCCTCCTCGTATGCCGCCAGCAGGTGGTCGGTCATCGCCTGCAGGCCACGCGGCCCGAAGACCTCCGCCGGAACGTCGCGCTCCAGCACCCAAGGTGTGAAGATGAAATCAGCGTAGCCCAGGGTGTGGTCGCTGTGTAGATGCGTGATGAAAGCGAACCTGAGCTTCGGGACCTCCAGCCCCTCGACGCCGGCCCGGTAAGCCGCCGCAGCGCGCCGCACCACCCCCGGACCCAGAAGCCGCCGCAGCGCGCCGCACCACCCCCGGACCCAGATCGATGAGATACGGCGTGTCGTCCACGACGATGGCCACCGCCGACCCCGAGCGGTCGGGTTCGGCGTTCGGCGTGCCGGTGCCGAGGAGGACGACCTTTGTACGTAGCGATTGACCGCTCGCCGCGGCATCGGGGCCACCCGGACGGCATGCCGCCAACGATGCAATGATCAGGATAAGGGAGCGGCGAAGCGGACCACGAGGAAAAACTACCGCCGCCGGTATTCCCCCCAGCTCCTCATCGGAGCCCGGCACTCGGGCCAGGTCATCTGCTCGCCGGTGCGCGAGCTCACCGGCAGGACGCGCCGGTCCCGCGGCATCAGCTCGTCTTCCTCGGCGGCGAGGTAGGCGAGCATGGCGAACAGCGTCGCGTTGTTCTTGAGATCGTCGAACACGAGCTTGTCGAACGTGTCGCGCTGTGTATGCCAGGTGTACGGGGAGTACCCCCACCTGTGTCGTGAGACCTCCGTAGGAATCACAGACAGCCAGCGCGCGAAGTACTCACCGGCCCGGATCAGGCCGGCTCCGGTGGCCCGCACGATTCGGCCGGTGCCGTTGTCCTGGTTGAGCAGAACCTGCAGCCCTTCGATCACCTCAGGGTGGTCTGCCACGAAGGCACGTGACCCGGTCAACCCCTGCTCCTCGGCGCCCCACAGCCCGGCGATGATCGTGCGCTTCGGGTTGGGATAGACGGCTTTCAGGATCCGCATCGCCTCCATCATGATGACGCTGCCCGTCCCGTTGTCGGTGGCACCCGAGCCGCCGTCCCAGGAGTCGAGGTGCGCCGAGAACACGATGTACTCGTCGGGCTTCTCGCTACCACGGATCTCGGCGATCGTGTTGAATATCGGCTCCTCACCGTGGAAACGGGCCCGCGCCTCGACCTCGAGCACCGGACTCTGGCCGTGCTTGGCGAGCCGGAAGACGAGACCGTAATCCTCGCAGCTCAGGCCCAGCGACGGCACTTCCTCGGTGCTGGCGCTGAAGAC
>JBDHHM010000079.1:0-7281 GCA_039589355.1 Gemmatimonadota bacterium
CCGGTCCCCGGCGGCGGCATAGCACTGCTCGAGGTATCGAACCGCGGGGGCAAAGCGTCGCTCCGCTACTTCAATGGCGCATCGAGCAGTCTCGACCCAACCGACCCCGAGCACTTCGGCGACGGGCTGCTAATGCGACTCGGCCTCACCGTGATTTGGGTGGGCTGGCAGCACGACGTTCCGCTGCGCGAGGGGTTGATGCGCCTGCACGTCCCGATCGCCGTCGGCGAGGACGGCCGGTCGCTGGAGGGTCTGGTGCGGGCCGATTGGGTGCTCGATCGCCCGACGAAGACGCTGCATATCGCCCACCGCAATCACGTCGCCTACCCTGCCCTCGATCCCGATCATCCCGACAACGTGCTCACCGTACGCGACGGCCGGCTGGCGCAGCGCAGCGCCGTGCCGCGGAGCGAATGGCGCTTCGCACGCGAGGAGGGCGAGGGCGTTATCGACGTTCGCACTCATATCTACATGGAATCGGGCTTCGAGGCCGGGAAGATCTACGAGCTGGTCTATCGCGCCAAGGACCCGAAGGTGGTTGGCCTGGGATTGGCCGCGATACGTGACATGATCTCATACGCCAAGTACGATCCGTCTTGCCCCTTCCCCGTCGACTACGGGGTCACCATCGGCATCTCGCAGACCGGACGGTTCCTGCGCCATTTCATCTATCAGGGCTTCAACATCGACGAACAGGGACGCCAGGCATTCGATGGACTGATGATTCACACTGCGGGCGCCGGGCGTGGCAGCTTCAACCACCGTTTCGGGCAGTCGTCGCGCGACGCTCACCGGTACCACGCGTTCTTCTACCCGACCGACATCTTCCCCTTCAGTAGTCGGACGCAGACCGACCCACAGACGGGGTGGACCGACGGCCTCTTCGCCCATCAGCACGATGAGGCGAACCTCCCGTACATCTTCTACACGAATACGGGATACGAGTACTGGGGCCGTGCTTCGGCGCTACTGCACACAACGGTGGACGGCACCCAAGATCTCGAGCTCTACCCCAACGAGCGCATCTATCACCTGGCCAGCGGCCAGCACTACGTCGGGCGCTATCCACCGCCGGGGAACAGCAAGCTTCCGGATTCCCGCGCCTACCGCGGTAACCCACTGGACTTCCTCGTCACAATGCGGGCGATGCTGGTTCGGATGATGGAGTGGGTGAAGGAGGGCAGCGAGCCGCCGGCCAGCGCCTATCCGACGATCGCGGCCGGGACACTCGTGCCCATCGACAAAGTACGATTTCCGCAGCTGCCCGATGTCGATTTCCCGACGGTAGCCCACGAGGCATACCGCGCCGACTACGGCCCGCGCTGGGAGCAGGGGATCGTCGACGTTCAGCCGCCCGAGCTGGGGCCCGCATTCCCCACCTTGCTACCGCAAGTCGACCGCTTCGGCAACGATTTGGGCGGTGTCGAGTCTCTCGAGATCCTGGCACCGCTCGCCACGTACGCACCGTGGAACCTGCGGGTCGGCTACCCCGGCGGCACCGACGAGCTGGTCAACTTCACCGGCACGTACATCCCGCTGTCTAAGACGGAGGCGGAGCGTCAGGCGCTGGGCGATCCGCGGCCCAGCATCGAGAGCCTATACTCGAGCAGGGAGGAGTACCTGGCGCTGGCCGAGCGCGCGGCGCGCTCATTGTTCGAGCAGGGGTTCTTGCTGGAGGAGGATGTGGAGCACGTCATCGCGCGGGCGGCGGATCACTGGGACTGGATCCAGCGGCATTGACCGGCGCCCGTCACAGCAGCCAGCCACGGTCGCTAGGCGGCGATCGTTTCTACGAGCTGGATCTCGAAGATGAGCTCCTGGCCGGCGAGCTCATGATTGGCATCGAGCGTCACGGTATCGTCGGTGACTTCCGTGATCGCGACCACGGTGACCGTTCCATCCTCCGCCTCCGCCTCGAGCTGCATTCCCACCTGCGGTTCGAGATCGTCGGGAAGTATGGATCGCTGGATCACAGCGATCAGCTCGTCCGAATACTGACCGTAGCCTTCGTCGGGCGGGATCGAGACCGTCTTTGTCTCTCCCTCTGTCATCCCGACGATCGCGTTCTCGAACCCCGGGATCACCATTCCCTCGCCGAGCGTGAACTCGAGCGGCTCGCCGTCGAACGAGGAATCGAACTCGGTCCCATCCTTCAGCGTTCCCCGATAGTGCACCCTCACCCGATCACCCAGCTTCACCTCTGCCACTTGCTCCTCCTTCCGGAGCCGCAACACAAAAAAAGAGGGACGCCCGCGAGCGTGTGGCCCCTTCGCGCATGTCAGCCCTACGGCCACCCGCAAGCTACCAGCCCTTCCGCAGCCAGGCAAATGGGATCCGGCGGACTCGCCCGGGCTCCCACCCAGCTTATCGCCCTCTCAAGATCCGCATGACCGGATAGTACCCCGCCCCCTCCACCGCGTCGTCGAAGTAGTTCCAGTTCGCCAACCCGTCATCGGAGCGGGGCTCCAGCAGCGAGAAGGCCAGCCGGCCCAACGGCTGATCGACCGGCACGAGAACGGTGCCGGCGGCCACCGTTATCTCGACGTCCTCGTAGTGACCGAAGAGCGTGCGCTGCGTGTGGCCCTGGTACTCGCGCTGCGCCACGCGGGTCGAGTCGATCACGAAGCGCTGCACGGCGCGCACCTCATCCCGTTCCAGCGTCTCCCAGGAGACGCCGTGATCGCTCAGCACGTTCAACGCCCCGACCTGGTCGCCGGGCACCAGGTACGCCGCAGGGACACGCTCGATCTCCGTCGGCCGGAAGCTGCCGAACTCGGGCATCGTCTCGGGCCGTTGTACGTCCAGGCGCCGCAACATAGGCTCACCCGAGTACGGGTTCCGCTCCTGAACCACATCGCCCATCAGGATCTCGACCGGCTCCTCGGAGCGCTCGACCGTCGCCCCCAGCGCCAACTCGGCACCTATGATCTCGGCTTCGTCGGCCGCTTCAACGACATCGGCGATCGCCGAGGCGTGCCGGTATGCGTTAGCGACGACCTCCTCGACGAACCGAAGGGTCGCCAGGACCCGCTCCTCGAAGGTGGAATACGAGTACGCCTCGCTGAGGATGCCGATTCGGTTCCGCAGTCCCACGTAGTTGGTGAGGAATCGCGGCTGGTGGCTGAACGTGTACCAGCCGCGCTCCGCGTCGCTGCCGCGCCACGGCAGGTTGCCGTAGTAGTAATAATCCCAGTCGTACTTCTCCTCCAGTGCCCGGGTCACCTCGGGCAGCATGTGCGCGCGCGTAAGCTCGACGATCCGTGAGTCCGTATTCGGGTGGAGCGGCGGCGCGTAGGTCACGCGATACGAGTGGCGCGTGCCGTTCGTCGTATGGAGGTCCATGACGATGTGCGGATCGTACCGGTTCCACAACGAGACCAACGAACGCGCCTCCGGCGACTCGAGCTTCATGTTGTCGCGGTTGAGGTCGAGGCCCTGCGCGTTGGGCCGCTGGCCCATCCCGGCGATGGGGCCGTGCTGGCCGCGCCGGTTCGTCAGCTTCATCCGCTCGTTACCGTCGGCGTTGTAGATCGGCGCGATCAACAGCACCAGCGAGTCGAGCCACTCCCGATGCTCGCCCTCCGCCAACGAGCGCAAAAGTATTTGCAGCGCTTCTTTTCCGCAGACCTCGCCGGCATGGATGTTACCCTGCAGGTAGATGCGCAGCTTGCCCGAAGCACGCACCGCCTCCGGGCCGGCGTCCGGCACATCGCCAACGACGACGACGGGGAGCGCCCGGCCCTCCATCGTGTAGCCCATAGTTGTGAGGTGCATGCCGGACTGGAAATCGACCACGTGCTGGACGAATTCCATCACGTCGGTGTACGAGCTCGTCTCACGGTAGTCGGTGCGCTCCGGTCGAGTGAGGAGCGTTAACGGCCGACCGGCGGACTGCGCAGACGCCAAGGTCACCACTGTTAGGGTCATGCATGCGCTCAGAATGACACCCAGCACCGGTACTCTGCACCTGCGTGGCATATTGATCCCTTCGTCAAGCGGGTGAAGGTTCTTGAGTTGCGTTCGAGTTGCACAGCATTGCGCACACACCCAGGTTGTGCAAGCCCCGGTCCCGGCAACCAGACTTTTGAAGGCGATAACCGATGACGAGAGCCCGGCGCCCCAGCGCGAGAATTCCGCTTACAGCCACCGCGGTGGTACCAGCGTTGGTCACGCTGGTGGCCACAACACCGACCACGTTCGCGGCTGCGCAGGTGGGACCAGAAGAACCGCTCCGAGTCTCCGAGCCCGTCGCATCGGTCGTCGCCGATCTTGAGTCGTACATACCCGGGCGCATGCGAGAGGCGGGCGTGCCCGGACTCTCCGTCGCGCTGGTCCGCGACTTCGAGCTGGCGTGGAGCGGCGGCTTTGGCGTGAAGAACGTGATCACCGGCGGCGAGGTCACCGACGGGACTGTCTTCGAGGTCGCCTCCAACAGCAAGGTGGTCACCGCCTACGCGGCGCTCCGCCTCGTCGATCAGGGCAGGCTCTCGCTCGACAAGCCGGTCGCCGTTTACCTGAGTGAGCCGTGGCTGCCTCCGTCGGAGTGGGCCGATCAGATAACACTGCGACATCTCGCCTCGCACAGCTCGGGCCTCACCGACCAGCTTTTCCCAACGAACAAGACGGTGACCTTCGAACCGGGCACCGGGTTCCTCTATTCGGGGGTCGGCGCGAAGTACGTGCAGGAGGTCATCGAACAGGTCACGGGTGACCCTCTCAACAGGGCCGCAGCCGGCCTTGTGTTCGAGCCGCTCGGCATGTCGTCGAGCAGCTTCGTGAACAGTGCGACCATTTCGCCGAGGATGGCGAACGGGCACATGAATTACACCCTACCGCTGCTCACCATGCTGTCGGCATTCGTCCCCATCTTCGTCGTGCTCGCTCTGTTGAGCATGCCCGTCAGGCGCATCCTCGCGGGAAGCTGGCGCGCCGAGGGTGCGTGGATCGCGGCCGCCGCGCTCGTCGCCGCCCTGGCGACTCTGGTCATCCTCTACCTGACCATGGGCCGGCTACTCCCCAACGTCGCGATCCTCGATGCCGCCGTCGGGATCGCCTTCGCCCTTTCACTCATCGGACTGACCGTCATCGGCAGGTACTTCATCGCCGGCTCGGCGGCAGCCCGCCAGGATAAAGGCTCGCGTCCGGTCCTGGTCGGGATCTGGGCCGCGACCTGCACCGTCGGCCTCTTCCTGCTCTTCGGCTCGGTCCACGGTCCCGTGCCACGGGGCCCTTCTCCACGACCCAGTGCAGTAGGGACCTTGCGGACCACAGCGCCCGACTTGGCGACGTTGCTAATCGAGCTGGCGAGATCACGATACATCAGTGAAGAGCTTTCGGGAAACATCCGCACACCCCAGATCCACATCAACAGCGACTACTCCTGGGGTCTCGGGCCCGGCATCCAGCACAGCGAGCTGGGCGACGCACTCTGGCAGAACGGCATGACCTTCGGGTCCCGCAGTCTGATGGTGATCTACCCCGAGCACGGCATCGGCGTCGTCGTACTCACGAACAGCGAGCGAGGTTTTCCGCTCGCCTATGACGTTGCCGCTCGTGCGATCGGGGGCAAGGACAGCCTGCGGGACTTCTAGCTTGCCCGTAGGGCGCCGTTGCGCCAGTTTGCTGACCCGTAAGCAGACAATCCACAGAAGGACGTACCCGGGAAAGGGGAGGTTAAGCCATGGCCCAGCGGCTTAGAACTCGCATCGCCCTCACAGCCATCTTCGTGCTCCTCTGCGGCGGTCCGCTCGTCGGGCAGGACCTGTCTCCGGAGAAGCAGACGGCCCTCGAGATGGTCGACGGTCTGTCCTCGGAGATCCATCTGATGTCGATGAGGCTTTGGGACTACTCGGAGATCGCTCTTCTGGAGGCGCAGTCTGCCGAGTTCCTCGCAGCGCTACTCGAGGATGAAGGCTTCGCGGTCGAGCGCGGCGTGGCCGACATGCCGACGGCGTTCGTCGCTTCCTGGGGCAGTGGCCACCCGATCATCGGAGTACTCGCCGAGTACGATGCGCTCCCCGGCATCGGCAACGCGCCGGTCCCGCATCGGGCACCGCGCGAGGATGAGATTACCGCCGGGCAAGGCTGCGGCCACAACCTGTTCGGCGCCGGCTCCGTGGGCGCCGCTATCGCCATCAAGCGGACGATGGAAAGGCACGGCCTGGAGGGGACGATCCGCCTCTACGGTACGCCCGCCGAGGAGACCGTGGTCGGCAAGGTCTACATGGCGAAGGCGGGTATGTTCGACGACCTGGACGCGGCGTTCGAGTGGCACCCGAGCCTCGAGACCGGGATCCGTAACCAGCCGGGCCGCGCCCTCAACAACTTCACCGTCGAGTTCTACGGCCAGGCCGCTCACGGAGCGGGCGACCCCTGGAACGGCCGCAGCGCTCTGGACGCCGTCGAGATGATGAACTACGGCGTCAACATGGCGCGCGAGCACATCCGGCCCGAGGCCCGGATCCACTACGTCATCCCATCCGCCGGTGACGCGCCCAATGTAGTGCCCGAGTACGCAAAGGTATGGTACTACGTGCGCGAGGCGGACCGCGAGAAAGTGCAGGAGTACTACGATTGGATCCTGAGGATCGCCGAGGGCGCCGCCATGGCGACACGCACCACGCATAAGGTCACCCTCATCACCGGCGTGCACGAGACGCTCCTCAACCGGCCGCTACAGGAGGCGATGCAGAGTAACCTCGAGATCGTCGGCGCTCCGGAGTTCCCCGACGAATACCAGGAGTTCGCCCGCGAGCTGCAGCGGTCGCTGGGACTCGAGGAGAAAGGGCTCGACACAGAGGTCCAGCCGCTGGCCGACGAGCCGGAGCCAGTGAGCGGCGGCTCGACCGACGTGGCCGAGGTCTCCTACATCGCGCCGACCGTCGGCCTGAGAGTCACCACCGCCGCCGCCGACATACCGTGGCACAGCTGGGCCACCGCCGCATCACACGGCAAAGAAGGGAGTATTCCGGGAGCGAACGTCGCGGCGAAGGTGATGGCGCTGACCGGCATCGACCTGCTCACCGACCCGGCGCTGGTTCAGGCGGCGAAGGAATTCTTCCTGGAGGAGTCGGGCGGGGAACCGTATGTGTCGCCGGTTCCGGCGGAGCAGAAGCCACTGCTTCCGAAGACAGGGAGGTAGGGAACGGTATATGATACCCCGGCATCCGGGGTTGGGGCGTCGGGGCGGTCGTCTCGCTCCGGCCTCCCCCGCGCTCACGGTCACCCGTGAGCGCGGGCTCGCTAACACCAGCTCCGCTCGACGACCCGCCCCGACGCCCG
>JBDHHM010000080.1:0-7242 GCA_039589355.1 Gemmatimonadota bacterium
CGGGCAACGCGACGCCCGAGACGTTGGAGAAGTGGCTGAAGGCGAGGGCACGCGTGTTCGGCGTGATCGCGTCGGCGAACGGCTCGACCAGCTCATCGGCGTTGCGCGGTGACGGCGGTGTAGCGACCCGTACTACCCTGAACCCGTAGCGTTCGGCACGGACGTCCCAGGCGACGTTCGCGGTAGGATGGTTCTGATCCCAGATCACCACCTCTTCGCCGCGTCCCAGGTCGAGACCGTTAATGACCGCGTTGTTGCCCTCGCTGGTGTTACGCGTGATCGCGATCTCGTCCGCGTCGGCGCCCACGTACTTGGCCAGCGCCGCGCGGGCGATCTCACGAAGCTCATCGAACTTGGCCCGATTCTGGAACGAGGCGTCGGCATCGACGTCGCGCGTATAACGAAACACGGCCTCCTGAACGGGATAGGGCGACGGACAGAGATTGGCCGCGTTCATCAGGATGAGCCCGTCTCTCAGCGGGAACTGCTCCTTCACTAACCGCCAGAACGCTTCGTCACCGGGATCGGCGGCCGCGCGTGAGCGGACCTCGCGCAGGAGCGCGGCCCATCTCGTGCGGGCGTCATCCGCTGCCAGACTCGTCGGCAGCGCGAGTGCAGCGGCTGTGCCGCCGAGAAGCTGGCCGAGAAACCGACGTCGCGAGGAGCTAGGCATATCTTCATCCCTTTATCTGGGGGGTCGTCACTCGTGGCGCACAGCCGTCATCGGGTCGACCGTTGCAGCTCTGCGGGCGGGCAGGTAGACGGCCGACAGCGCCGCCGCGATTAGCACGCCCGTGCCGCCTACAAAGGTGAGTGGGTCGATGGGCTCGACGCCGTAGAGCAGGCTCCGCACCAGCTCAGTCAGCGCCAGTGAAAAGGCCAGTCCCACGCCGAGCCCCAGAGCCACCGGGACCAGCGCCCGCCCGATCATCAGGCGGCCGATATCGCTGCGCTGCGCACCGATCGACATGCGGATCCCTATCTCCCGCGTTCTGCGGCTGACGGCCAGGCTCATGACGCTGAAAATGCCGACCGCCGCCAACGCCAGCCCGAGAACCGCCAGGGCCGTGAACATCTCGGCGTTCATCCGGTGCGTGTAGAGGAATCCGCGCACGACATCGTTGTAAGTCACGACGTTGACGATGGCGAGGTGTGGCTCGAAGTCCCGCAGCCATCGATGCAGGAACGGCACCGCGGCTCCTGGATGACCGGTCGTAGAGACCAGCAGCGCGCTGCCCGTCGGGTAGGCATGCTGAGGATACGAGAAGTAAGCCGCCGGGTCCGTTTCGCCGAGAAAGTCTTGAGTCTTCGTATCGCGTACGACCCCGACGATCTCGAACGCCCGATCCGCTCCGTCGCTCGCGGGCCACCAGAGACGACGGCCGAGCGGCTCCTCTCCGGCGAAGTAGCGATGAGCCAGCTTCTCATTGACCATGGCGACGTCGCGGGCGCCGGCGGTATCTCCGGCGACGAAGCTACGTCCTTGGGTCACCTCGATTCCCAGCGTCTCGAAGAACCCCGGTATGACCTTGGAGTAGACGAGCGTAACCGGATCACTTTGCCCGTCCAACCGCAGCTCCGCCGACATGTGAGGCGAGAGTAGCGGGTAGTCCGCCACCGTGGCGGCGCGCACCCATGGCTCCTCGCCGACCTGCGCCGCGACCTCGCGGAAGAATCTGTCGCGCTCGGCGACCTCGAGGGTGGTGCTACTGGTCGAGATATGGGTCACTACCAGGCGATTGTACGAGAACCCGGGGTCGATATCACCCACGGTGACGAGAGTGCGTAGTACGAGGCCGGCCATTACCAGGAGCACCACCGAGAGCGCGACCTGAGCCGCGACGAGAATGTCGTGTAGGCCCGGAAGGCGCCGCCCCCAGATCCGACTCGGGCCGCCGACCCGCAGATCGGCGTCGGTCTTCAGCGTGTCCACCAGATTCCGGCGCGAAGCCCGGATCGCCGGCAGCAGCCCCGCAACGAGCCCGGTGACCACAGCGATAGCCAGCGCGAACGCCACGACGCGGAGATCGACAGTCGCTTCCCGGGCCACGTTGGCTCCCCAGACGCTGGGTCGTGCGAAGTACGAACCCAGCCGTGCACTTACCGGCCCGGCCAGCGACAACGCGATGCCGCCCGCCAGCCCGGCTAGGAGTACGTTCTCGATCAGGACCTGCCGAAGCAGTCGGCCGGGAGAGGCGCCGAGCGCCGCCCGCATCGATACCTCGCGCTGGCGTCCCACAGCCACCGACAGGAGCAGGTTCGCCACGTTGGCGCAGACCAGAAGCAGAAGTACGCCGGCGCCCACTATCATCAAGCGGACCGTGGCCTGCTCGGCCACTCGGGCGCGCGGGTCGATCCAGGTCGCCGCGCCGAGCCGCAGACCTCGCGGCCCCGTCTGCCTCGGATATGCCTCATCGAGTCCCGCCGCCACCGCCTGCAACGCCGCCAGCCCCGGCCCCTCACGGACGCCGTCACGCAGTCGTCCGTAGACCCGGACCAGTGGCACGTCACGATCCTCGGAGAACGCCGCCCAGCGTGTGTATCTGTCCGCGAACGGGGCGAAGGGGATCCAGACATCCGGTCGGAAGCTGGAGGTGGTGCCCAGGAACTCCGGCGACGCGACACCCACCACGGTGAAGGGCCTGAAGTTGAGATAGATCGTGCTCCCGATGACCGATGGGTCGCCGTTGAAGCTGCGCAGCCACCAGGCGTGTGAGATGACCGCTGCGGGATCTGCCCCGGGGCGATCGTCATCCACCGAGAGACGGCGACCGACGCTCATCTCGACGTCCAGCACGGAAAAGTAACCCCCGGAGACCGCCTCGAGCCACGCGACCTCCGTCATGGTCTCGAGACGTACGCTGGCGGCGTAGAACGGCTGCGTCGCGGCGACGCCCTCGAACGGTCCGCCCGCGGCTGCGTAGTCGAGGAAATCCAGGTACGAGATGTCCCGGTTGGGGCCGTCGTCATCGACCCCGAAAACCCGGACCAGCCGGTCCGTATCCACTCCCGGGAACGGCTGATAGAACCCATTCACGTACGTGAACACTGCCACGCCGGCCGAGAGACCGAGCGCCAGGATGATCACCGCGACTATCGGATAGAATGGCCTGCGGCTGAGGCCGCGCACGGACGTCCGCAGGTCGTGCAACAACCCAGGGAAGCTCATCGCATTCCTCTCAAAGACGCCTCACCAAGAAATCGAGTTGATCGCTTACGCTTTTTTCGAAGTTCGCGCCAATATAGATGTCGAAGTGGCCGATTGGATACCGTTCTACTTCCGCGAGATCCCCCAACTTCTCTGCGGTTTCCTCTGCGGCGCTCAGCGGGGCCAATTCGTCGTTCTCGCAAATCTGCAGCAGGACCGGGCAATGCACTTTCTTGGCCTTGGTGACCGGCCTGTACTTGTCTCCCCGGATAGTGATACGAGCACAGACTTCGTTGACGAAATCGTCCGGTGCAAGCCTTCCGTAACCTTCGTAAGCATCTTGGACCGGCAGACATGCAATACTGCCCGGTCTGCCTACGATCGGGATCTTGTGAGGTGAAAGGCCCAGCCAGGACCTGACCAGATCACGTTGTCCGTGCATGATCAGACGGAGACCGTTCTTGACGCCGACTTTCTTATAGCCCTCCATCGCCGCCGCACGACCATCCAGCCCCGGGCATTGCGCAACTACGCAGGCGACATCCTGGTCCCTTGCGGCGGCCACGACCGCGTGTCCACCGCTTGCCGAGGTGCCCCACAGGGCGATTCTCTCCGGATCGATCTCCTCGAGCCCCCGAGCATAGGCGACCGCTGCTGCATAGTCCTGCAGCTGGTACGGGATCCATACCAGCTGTCGAGGCTCACCCTCGCTGTCACCAAAATGCCGGTAATCGAATGCCAGCGCGGCGAGGCCGGCCTTTTGAAAACGGAGGGCATAAGATTCCAGGAGCATATCCTTGGTGCCCCCAAAACCATTGCCCATGACCACGCAGGGGACCGGAGCCGCAATATCCTCGGGCAGATAGAGCCACGCGCTCAGCGACGTTCCTTTGACCTCAAAACTCACGTCCCTCCTCGAGGGAGCCGGTATCGCCTCTCGCCCCGTCGACGGCATCGATTTTTCCAGATGCTGTTCTGGCACCGAAATGCCGGGGAGAAGCGCCACCACCAACAAATAAAGAATGAATACGCCGATTACGACGCCGATAATCTGGAGAATGCTGATCACGACTTCCATCTGACGTAGCCTCCTTCCGCCGCTCAGCGTCGATCGATCCAGCGCCAGACCTCGGCACCGGCGAACACGAGCAGGATCCAGTCCATCGGTACTCGGTAGCGCCCCATGTAGGCGACGACGTAGTAGATGAGGGGATACGCGGCCAGGGGAATCAGCAGCGCTGCCCGCTGTGGGACCGCCAGCTGGGGCAACGTTCGCCACGCACCTGCAAAAGCCAACAGGGTCAGCGCCGTCACAAGTAGGGCGTACATCGGATCGTGTAGCGGACCGAACCACCAGTGGGCCACGCGCGATGCGGTGAGCCGCAGAAACCCTCCCGGATGCGATCTGATCCAACCCAGCGCCTCACGCCCCGCCCCACTCATGTACGCGACCTCACCCACGTCGCGGAGCAGCAGCGCTTCCCTTTCGTGCGTACGCGGATGGCGATGTTCCTGCCGAGAATCCATCACGTCCATCGCGGCGGTGGCACCCTCGTGATTACCCATCCGCAGTTCCAGGCCCAGGTTGCTGCGGATGAAGAACACCGCGTCGAACCTCTCATAGTTCCGCCAGCCCCAAGGGAGGCAGGCCAACACGACGCCCAGGGTCATGACGGCCGATAGAGCCCACTTCCGGCGACCTCGTCGCCACCACAGCTCGAACGCCACGCAGCCCAGAAACACGGTTAGCAGAGCCGGCTGCAGGTGAAAGGCCACTCCCCACGCTACGCCCAGCAGGAGCGAACTAACCCAGGAGATGCGAATCGCGGTCCAGCGCCGCAGGCACGCGAGCAGCAGCAGGCCCATGGCGATGGCGGTGAGTGCCTCGCCATGCCCGGGCCACACTGCGATGAAGGCGCCGGCGATGCCGGCCAAAAACCCCGCCTGTCGCCCCACGCCGAGCTTGCCGGCCAGCCAGGGGAGCATGGCGTACATCGCGCAATAGGTCGCGATCCTGAACAGCCATCCTGCATAGCCGCCCACCAAACCGATCCCGAACAGGCGCCAGATCAGAGCGAGTATACCCGGCATGATCGGCGGCAGGTGGGCGGTGGGACCGGTGGGAAGCATGTAGGGGTCGGCGAACTCGCCCCGCTCGGCCAGCGAGTACGCCGTGGCCTCCATCTCCCAGCGGGTGTGCGGGATCACATACCGATCCGGCACCCGGGTCAAGAAGAAGCCGCGAATCGCGAAGGCGATGACAAAGATGACGATGAAGGATCGCCAGGGTGAGCGGGCCAGCCAATCCAAGAGGGTCCGCAAGGGGTTTTCGTGAACGGGCCGCTCGAGAGTGTTCACTAGCCGCTCCACCGAGGAGAGGGCCGATGGAGGGGCTACCGCAAGATGTGACAAGCTCGCCTAGGGGGCAACGAGCGAATTGTCCCGTTCAGAGATTCTGGCTGCTGATAGAGATGGCCGCCCAGGAAAAGCAAGGCACCGCCCAAGAAGCGCGGTGCCTTGCTAGTCTGCTGACAGTCAAGCTCGCCCGAACTCTAGCCCCGCGCGAGGAACCCCCTCGCGTGCCCAAGCCGCTCCCTCTCCGTATCGGCGTTCGCCGCCACCTCGACGAGCGTCTGGTAATATCTCGCGGCCAGCTCCGGATCTCCAGCCAGCTCGGCCGCCCGACCCGCGCCGTACAGGCTGTTGAACCGATTCGGACTTCGATCGAGGGCAGCCTCGTACTCGGCGAGCGCGTCCCTCGCCTGTCCCAGCTCGAGCAGCATGTCGGCGAGCAGCTCTCGCGCCGGTAAGACTTCACCCGGCGTTATAGGGTGCTTCTCCGTACCCGCCTCGAGTCTGGCGGCGGCGCGCATGGTCGACAGCGCCTGGTCCCGGGATCCTTCCTCGAACTGCAGCCAGGCGAGCGCCGACAGCCGCTGTATCTCGACCTGCGTCCCCCAATACGCGTTGCCGGCAGCGACCTGTTCTTGCATCTCGGCAAGCGTCGCCAGATCAGCTCTGGCCTGGGCGAACCGGCCGCTCCGCGCCGCGCCCAGCGCCCGTGCGAAGTACGTGATCGCCTCCATCGCGGCCGCCTTCTCCCACGGATAGGCGTTGGGCCAGCGCGGCTCCAGATCTGCTGCCGCCTCCCACATCTGCCGCTCGAGGGCGAGGCGGGCGGGAACCGCAGCGAAGGTGTAGGCGCTGGCGGCGTGCGCCTGGTATGGCGGCTCGACCCCCTTCAGCTCCCTAAGCACCTCCAGCGCCCTCTGGTCCTCGGCGCCCTGGAGATACGCGTACGCCAAGTAGTCCAGCGCATGGAAGTAATGGAGCGAAATCTCGTCACCGACCGGGCGCTTCAGCGCCGCGTCGGCAGATCGTCGATTGTAGTCAATCGATTCCTGCCAGAGGCCGAGGCGCGTGAAGGTGTGGGTCGGCATGTGTAGCGCGTGCGGGATCTCGGGCGCGATCTCGTCGTAGCTTCGAGCAACCTCCACGGCCTGCGCAGAAAGCGCCGGGTTGTCGTAGGCGTGGATCACGTAGTGGTGGGCGCCCGGATGGTCGGGAATCTCCTCTAGCACGCCCTCCGCCATCGCTCCAGCCACGCGCTGCTTGGCAAATGTCTTGTCACCGGGGTCGACCGTGCCGAGCTGTGCGAGCGCGTAGAAGGCCGTCCCCTCGGGGTCGCCCGGGTACTTCTCGTGGAGCGCTCGCCAACCCTCTTCGAATGCGACCAGGTTCGGTTTCTCCGAATCGCCCCGACCCGCATCGTAGTAGCGCGCCAGAGCATCTACGTAGGCCAGCTCGAGGTCGCTTCCGGCCTTGGCCCGGGCTTCCTCGAGCAAGGTGCGCCCTCGCTCGAACGTGGCTTCGTCGGGTGGGTCGGACCACAGCGGGTGCACGAAGGTCATGGCCTGTCCCCAGTAGCCCATGGCGCAGTCCGCATCGGCCTCCGTCGCCGAGGCGAATTCGGCTCGCGCCTGCTCGTAGGTCATGCTGTGGAGCAGTGCCAGGCCCCGACCCAGATGGACGGCGGCCCCATCGCTGCACGAGTGTGTCAGCTGCACGGTTCCGAGCGGCGCACCTGACAAATC